>CAZZHQ010000001.1:0-105132 GCA_964654015.1 uncultured Dehalococcoidales bacterium
TTTACGGAGCAGAACCCACTCTTAACAACCTGTCCAATTTTCGGGGTCCACCTCATACCGCAAAGAGAATTTAGCAGTATTTGATGTCACATTAGAAAATAAACCAAGTTCTTTACAACCTCAGTACAAAGATTTTTGGGGTGGTTATAGAATTGAGTTTAAGGTTGCTATTGCGGAGATATACAATAAATACTCTAATGATATTCAGTCGTTAAGAAAACGAGCTGTAGTTATTGGGCCAAAAGAGAAAAAAAGGTTTGAAATTGACATCAGCAAATACGAATACATAGCAGACAAGATAGCTAAAGAAATAGATACATATACAGTGTATGTATACACTACTGAGATGATAATCATTGAAAAACTTCGTGCAATTTGTCAACAGAACCCTAAATATAAGGAGATAGTTACAACACATACTATTACACCAAGATTCCGTGACTTCTTTGATATTAATTTACTTATGGAGAAATATCCTATCGATATAACCAGCACCAGAATTAAGGAATTAGCAAGAATCATATTTGCAGCGAAGAAAGTACCTCCCTATTTTATCAAAGAAATAGGTAAGCAAAGAGATTTTCATAGAACGGATTACGTCTCTGTGAAAGATACAGTTAAAGCTGGGGTAGTTTTAAAAGATTTTGACTTCTATTTTGATTATGTAACTACAAAATTCGGAGCTATTGAATTTTAAAATCCCTTAGGATAATAGATCCTCCATTCATCAGAATAAAGTGTTTCTCCCATTTGATAATCAAGGTAGAAATCATAATTCTGTTCAAATAGTTTTAAGAGTTCTATTTGCGATTTTCTATAAACTCCGCTTTTTTGCATTAAGAATCCAATGGACTGATGATATGGATAAGTATGCCCTAACTTCCTCAGCATAGAAGTAATTTTATTGATTGAAACCTTATCCGCAGCATTAGTATATGCCTTGAGTACTTCGCTAAGGCCACCAGAGTATGAGGGCCTTACAACAATATCAATGAGTGTTCTCTCTATTCCTGTCACTTTCAATATCCCATGCTCTTTTGTGCTTATTTCCTCTACTCCTAGACTATTTGAATGTTTACTATTAAGTAGGCATATTCTGTAATCTCCAAATAATGCTACATTATTCGAAATCCTTGGAGGTCGCCTAAACGCCCTGTCAATATTAGCCTGTACCATTTTAGCGTTTCGTACTTTTTTAGGAGGTTGTTCATAATTGATATATGTAGTTTTGGGAACTTGTTCCGTTAAGTCGTGTATATACATAGCTGAATAGTGGGAGAAATACGAGTCTTTCTTCAGACTTGCAGCTATTTCAATAACTGATGCTTCTCCCCAGGAAAACCTATTCATTATGTTACTCGGAAATTCAATCTTTCTCCTTGTCATTTTTGTATAGCTTTCAAGTAGCCGTACAAACTCTTGAACTGTCATATTTATTGGAAAACGCCAAAAATGCCTGTTATCATTAAGGATATTAGTAATATCCGAATTTGTATAAACTCTTATCTTGGACTCATTAAAAGTTTTAACTACGTCTCGTTTTGCTATTTGAAATCTAGTTTTCCTCATTGCTCTCTATAATATTTCTCAGCTATAATAGGTATACATACCTATTATAGCCATGAATATTTATCTTGTCAAGTTATGAGTCAAAGCTCATAACTTGTATTTATGATCTCATATATATTCTTACTTTAAATTGAAGTATTATTAGTATGTATACTAATAATACTTCATAACACATGCCTCATCTGTACATATTATACCTGTCATAGTATATATACTATGACAGGATCTTACACTATTAATAGCTCAAATTAAATAGGTCTTAAAATTCACATTTGATAATTAAAAAGGTATTTGCTTATGCCTTATAACGCTTTTCAATTAGTTTTTTAAAACTGTAAATTATCAACCGGAGAGTACTTTTGATGAGCGCGTGCGACATCAGATTGTGCCAGGTTCACTTATAACCGAACCGTGTCAAGCTGCGAGTGCCCAAGTATACGTTGCAAGCTAAACACATCTCCCCCATTACGCAAAAACGTAATTGCCATAGTATGACGAAAGGTGTGGGGTGAAGCTCGTACCCCGGTGATTCCGGCCTTCACCGCGTACTTTTTCACGATGGCACCAAGTCTCTCTTTAGCCAACGGATAGCCTTCATGAGTTAGAAAGACATTTTCAATTCGCGGCATAGCAGGCTGTACTCGATGTTTATTGATGTATTTCCACAACGCTGCCTGAAGCCTGGCCCCTATTGGAACCATACGCTCTTTATTCCCCTTCCCCAATACCTTGAGTGTCCGATTCTTCAGGTTCACATCGCTCAGTGTTAGGTTGCTCAATTCACTCGACCTGACACCGGTATCCAATAATAACAATATCACCACATAGTCACGCAGTCCTTGCGGTGCTTTCTGGTCGATAGCATTAAAAAGTGATTGAAGCTGCTCATCAGTAAAGGTTTGAATCACTTTTATTGGTACCTTTGGCAACTTCAATTTTAAGAAGGGGTTATCATCAATATATTCTTCTCTCTTAAGCCAGGACCAAAACCCCCGCAGTCCTCTCAGATAACCGTTGATAGTATGGCCAGACAGTGTTTTCTGCTGTGGCGGAGTATACGGATGATCGGCAAAACGTACCCTGTGTTGAAGCGAAACAGAATACTGCCTGAGCTCCTCAACTCCAATATCACGAACGTTCGTCGACATCCCTGAGCGAATGCGAAATTCCTCAAGGTAGCGCACCGATGCAGAGACGATGCTAATCGTATGACTGCTCTTCGCTTCGCTCCTTGCTGCCAGACCATATCCCTCCAGATTGCGATGAAGCTCTGTTTCTTCTACTTCATCAGGACACATCACCTGGGCAACACCTTCACCACCATAAATAAGCGGAATGATACCCTCGTTCGGATCCTCTTCAGGCTGAGGGTATGTCATAAAGGGAGGAATGGCCCTTGTTGAGGTAGTCCGCTCATACTTTCGTTTTTCTGTATATGAGGGCCCTGGTTTTACGTCCTGCTTCGTTAGGCTTTCTGTCGTTGCCTTTTCCTGCGAAGTGAGGTCGATATTCTTACTATCCCGCTGCGCCATATTAACCCTCTTGGTCCACACTTAGCATAAATATCACATCTCCATAATCACACATCGCATTCATATAGTCAATAGAAAATGCCCTTAGCCCAAATTGCCTTTACATAAGACTTCCTCCCTTTGGGTGAAACCTTCTTCGGTTCTTTTGTGCAATCTAAACTTTACATCGATATCTCTCTCAGCTCATCGACCCCTCTTCTCCTGCCCATGCCTGGGTGCCGCACGATGGGGTGAGGAAATCCCCAGATTATCGACGGGGCTTGCCGTTATATGTGCCCGCTTGACGTCTACGTCAGCCACCTGGCAATAATGACGTGTCATCTCAAGAGAGCTGTGTCCCAGCATGCGCTGCAATGTGAACACATCACCTCCATTACGAAGAAAAGTGACCGCTGAAGTATGGCGAAAGGTATGAGGTGAAAGTCTGACTCCCTTGATACCTGCTTTCAGGCCGTAGTGTTTGACTATATGCTCCACGCGGTCTTTTTTAAGCGGTTGCCCCCGCTCTGTGAGAAAAACCCGGTCGTCTTTAGGCATCAAAGGCTCCGGGCGGTGGAAGCTAAGGTAGCGCCAGAGGTATCCAATGAGCTGTTTCCCCAAAGGGACGATGCGCTGTTTCTGTCCTTTTCCCATCACCCTGGCAATCCCTTCCTCTAAAAGCAGGTCACTGACACAAAGGCCGGTGAGTTCAGAAAGCCTGACTCCGGTATCGAGGAACATTAGAATGATGGTGAAGTCACGAAAACCCACGGCTGTTTCGATATTGATCTCTCTGAGCACTGCCCTCACATTGTCCTCACTGAATGTCTGTACGATCTTCTTGGGTAGCTTCGGTATTTTCACCCGCTCAAATGGATGCGCATCAATGATTCCTTCCTCGTAGAGCCATGAAAAGAAGATGCGCAGGGACTTGACATAATTATAAATTGTGCTGCCAGAAAGGCATTTAGACTGTTGCTTCGTAAAAGGATGGTCTGCAAAACAAGGACGGGTTTTAAGGTACATTACGTAGGCGCGGAGCTGAAATGGGGTCACTTGACGCACGTCCTGAGAGAGCGCCTGCTTTGTGCAAAACGCAGAAAAATAACGGACCGCATCTCTGACAATTTTGACGCTGTAACGGCTGTGTCCTTCGGTGGTTGCGTAAAGCTCATATACCTTCAATAAAGGGAAAAAATCGGTGGCTGAAAATGACGAAGCAAGCGCCCCTGTTTTACAAAGCTGGGTTTTGGGGCTAGAATAGCTTTGATTTTGGGCGGTTGGCTCAGTGGTTAGAGCGCCTGCTTCACACGCAGGAGGTCAGTGGTTCAAATCCACTACTGCCCAGTTAACTTCACCTGATTGTAGAATCGACATTAAGCAGTTATAATCAAAGATAAATACAGCGCCATATTTTGATGGTGCTGGGCATAGATAGCAGGATTATGACTGAAGATTTTTTAATAGCTAAAGACCTGCACAAGAGCTTCAATGCGCACAAGGCGGTTAATGGAACTTCTTTTAGTATTAGCAGGGGTGAAATATTTGGACTTCTTGGGCCAAATGGAGCTGGCAAGACTACCACAATTCGAATACTATCCACAGTATTAAAACCCGATCATGGCGATGTTACTATCGGTGGCTATTCTATACATGACAATGCAGGACATGTTCGTAGCCTTATAGGGGTATGCCCCCAGGAACTGGCTCTCTATCAAGACCTTTCTGCTCTCGACAATATGGTCTTTTTCGGGCGGATGGTGGGACTAAACGGGAGGGAAGCACGAGCCCAGGCGATGGTCCACCTTGAATTAATGGGACTTGCGGAAAGGGCCAGGGACAAAGTAATTAATTATTCCGGAGGCATGAAAAGGCGGGTCAACCTGGCTATTGCCCTCATGGGAGCTCCCGAACTTCTCTTTCTGGATGAGCCAACTGTGGGTATTGACCCACAGTCGCGAAACAACATTTACGAGACTATTGAGGGATTACGTGACGGAGGGATGACTATCCTTTACACCACCCATTACATGGAGGAAGCCAACCGTCTTTGTGACCGCCTGGCCATTATGGACGGGGGCCAGATAATTGCTATGGATACCCCTTATCAGCTTAAGGGACAGATTGGCTCACCTGAGCAGGTTACTCTGGAAGATGTCTTTTTGAAACTAACCGGCAGAACTCTCAGAGACTAACTATGATCAGGGTCATAACGGTTGCAATAAGGGAGGTTCGTGCCTACCTGCAAGACAGGGGGGAACTGTCGTTCAGCCTGCTTTTACCAATAGCCATCTTTACCTTGATGTATGGCGCTTTTGGTGACGAAAGCATGTTCCATGGAACTGCCTATGTGGTTAATGAAGACCAGGAAGGCGTGCATTCCACGGTATTAATACAGCGTCTGGACGAAATGGATAACCTGGACGTAAGTTTACTTTCCCGGTCGGAGGCTGATACCAAGCTGGATAGGTCTGATGTACTACTCGTCATTTATATTCCTGAAGATTTTTCCGCTCAGCTAAGTTCTGGACGGCTGACTCAAATCACCTTCAGACAAAGAGGTAACAGTGGGCAGGAAGGGCAGATAGTAGCCAGCCTGGTTCAGGGGGCAGCTGAAGAGATGAGCCAGGAAATTCAGCTGGAAAGGCAAGTTCAGAGAGCTCTGATTGATAATGGCATTGGCAGAGGTTACATACAGGGCACCGTACAAAAGCTGCTGGACCGGGAGCGCAAGTCTCCCATCGTAGGAGTTGTCGAAGAAACGATAGGGGTCGGAGTTGACCCGGTGCATGAGTTTCTACCTGGAATTGTTACCATGTTTGTCCTCTTTGCCATAACCTTAAGCGCACGGGCTATAGTTGAGGAGCAAAAGAAGGGAACATTGGAGCGACTGCTGACTACTCGCCTCGGTGTCAGCGAACTTTTCTTAGGCAAATTTCTGGCCAGTGTATCTCGTGGACTGCTGCAGACATTTATACTTCTGTCCCTGGCCTACATAGTGTTTCAAATTTTCACCCCGTTCTCCTTTATTCAGGCGCTCATTGTCGCACTATTTTTTGCTGCTGCTGGTAGCTCTATCGGGCTTGTTATTGCCTCGGTTGTTCGCAGTGAGGATGCTGCTACCTGGATTGCCGTATTCTTTACTATGGCTATGGTTATGATAAGCGGCACATTTTTCCCGATACCTGAAGATTCCGCCCTGTACACCATCAGTCAATTATCAATAAATACCCACGCTAACACTGCATTCACGGTGATAATAGCGGAGGGAGGCTCTTTAAGCAGCGTCGCACGAGAACTCAGCATACTGGCTATGGTTACCGTATTTGGCCTGGGCTTTAGCCGTATTTTCTTCAGAGTTGTGCCGGGGGGAAAGTAGCAGATTATGACGGCACTGAAGCATGTTTGGTTCATTGCACTGAAAAATTTGAAGATATTTTCCGGGGACCGGCAGGCATTGGTTTTTGCGATACTTTTCCCTTTTATGTTCGTGATTCTGTTCAGTGTTGCCATGAGCAGTATAGGCAGTGAGGATGAGAGGCTAGAATTACACATAGTTACTCAAGAAGATAGAGAGGGCCGCAGTCATTTTATTATCGATGATATGGAAACCGAGGACGAGCTTGACCTTGAGCCTGGTGAGGCAATAATAGTCTGGGATGATGATTATGAGGAGGCTAGAAAGGCCGTAGCCAGCCAAAAAATCGCTGGATTTGTGGCTTTTCCGGAAGACTTCACCGAAGGACTGACAATAGGTTACGGTACCAATCTTATCGTCGTTGTTGACCCGGGGGCTACCTACGATAGAGCCGCCCTGAACTCGATGGCCGAGGCTATTGCTTCCTACATCGGTATGCAGCACATAGTTAGTGAAGCCATCAGTGAACTATTACTGGAGGGGTGGCTTGATGATACTTCAGATATGGCCCGTATCGGGCATGAATTGCCGGAATTTCTGTCAGCGCAGGGAAATATACCCATGAGGTCATCGCTGATAGAATTTGAGGTAGAGAAGGTTGGTGAAGTGAGGGCAGAGGAACCATCAAACTTCGTTATTCCGGGATACCTGGTCATGTTTGTCTTTTTTACTGCTGCCCTCTCCGCGGAAAGCATAGTTCGTGAGCGGCAGAATAATACCCTGGAGCGACTGCTGACCGGTTCGGTCAGACGTGTGTCAATTCTGGGGGGAATATTTATGGGTACAGCTGCCAAGGGACTGATTCAGATAACGATATTCTGGCTGGTTGGTATTCTGGTTTTTAATCTGGACCTTGGCTCTTCCCCTTTCGGGGCCATATTGTTGTCGATACTGATGGTTATCATGTCGTCCGCGTTTGGTTTAATGCTGGCTACTCTGACCAGGACAGAGCGTAGCGCTTCGGCAATCGCTGTGCTCACTTCTCTTGTGATGGCTCCACTTGGCGGCTGCTGGTGGCCCCTATTTATCACACCCAGGTGGATGCAATTCATTGCAAAAATAACCCCTCACGGCTGGGCAAACACAGGTTTTAGCAAATTACTGGTTTTTGGTGCTGATTTCAATGCCGCGGTTCCAGAAATGCTGGCGCTTGTTATCTTTGCAACCATATTTGGCAGCATAGCGCTATGGCGTTTCCGTGCCAATGCAGTGTAAGAATGATGTTTATAAAGTAACGAAGAGTAGGCAAGAGGGACGCCACAGAAAAGTTCTAAAAGAATGCGTATAATATAGCCATTGCAACAGTGATCAGTAGTGTCACGCCTATCCAAACTTTAGCACCACCCATTCCTGAAATATATCCGATCCAAAGTAAGGTTGGAACCAAAAACAACGGTACTACGTCCATTGGTTTACGTACTATATTCTTAAAAATATTGCCAACAGTAATGGAAGGATAAGTGCAATTATTAGTATTTTTGTATCTCCCCTCATCTTTATCATAGTTATACCGCCCTCTAAATTTAATTATATTTAGTCGTTAGCTTTAATGGATGCAGCCAATTTCTTATTCATGAAATCAAAGTAATCACAGTAGTTTTGCATCCAGTTTCTTGTATCCTCATTAGGACTAGATACCTCAATTGTGGGAACATGAATTAGATTACTAATTGTCTCTGTGATAATTATTTATACTTCTGGATCTAACATGTTTCAATTATGTTACAGGATTAGAAGGTGTTAAGATGTCTGGATCTTGTAGGTATATCCATTGTCAGACTTTACAATCTCTTGGATCTCACAAATATATATTTTAGCTATCACTGGGGGGACGACCGCTTGATCCTTAGCTGGTTTGATAGTCACTATCTCAGTTCTGTTAAATACCGTGACCTTTGTGTTGATGGTAAACTCCCCCCTTAAACCACCTCCATCCATAACAAGTATATAGCTATCTTCCGCCAGGAACCAACTGGCACCATGAGCACCATTAATCTCAACTTCTCCCAGAATTATATTCGGTTTTATCCTATCAGTCTCCATTCATAGAGCCTTCACGATATCGACAATGGTCATCATGATAGTAATGGTAGCTCTAGTTCTCGTAATTCCATTCTACTACTGGATTATGAGATGTCAAGAACAAGCTGGACTTGCTGCATTACTGCTGGACTGTTTTTTAGGGACAGGTCATTGCTAAGGCATAGACGTGCTACAAATGTCTCTTAAAATAGAGGTTTGGTTAGGTAGTTAGATTAAAAGCTAACTTAAAAGTTCTGCCTATCGTACAGTAGCGCCCACCATTCCAAAAGACAATTTAGCTTCAGGAAATTCACAAAGTTCACAAGAGATTTACTGGATAGATTCCTTCGGTCTAGAGCATCTGGTACAAACCAAAGGACACTAGAACTGTACCACTATGCATTAGACAGGTTTCTTGGCTACCCACTAACCCCTGAAGATATTAAGAATTACCTTGATAGCCTTACTTGTGGAAATGCAGGTTACATAGCATGTACCCCACACAACTTCCCGAGGCTCCTGCAGAAACTTCAGGAGGGTTGTGGAGGTAACTAGTGAAGCCGCTAGTCTATCACAATAGCCAACATGGTTTCAAAAACCCCAGTTAGCCTTAAAAGTACTGCTGGTGCTCTGTCCTAATGAACAGGTTTACTATCATAGAGGATTCTTCTCTTTCACTTAGCAATTATCCCCTGTAGATTAATAATTCGACTGGGAGGTAGTACCTTAATTTGGTGGTTTAAATGCTCAAATCAATGATTTCATGGTCACCTATGCAACCTACGCCACATGCACTTGTGTCTATGAATTTCTTTTCTTTCTCTGCTTCAGCCATTGTTGGATAGAGGGTAACTGCAAGCGCCATACACCATGCAAGAAGGGCATATTGCCCGTCACCTTGTATCCATTCAGCTTTCCTTCCCCATTTTCTCTGTGCTTTTGCACGCCATACGCTATCAACCATTTCTTAATCTCCTTCTGATTTCAGATGGCTAAAATCAGTCCCGGAGTAAATATCCCAAACCAATTTCCTGTATCTCCCGTGTAATCTGAAGATCCTCAGACAAGCCCTCACTGTTTCAGTAGCACTATTATACTCAGCCCTGTGGCCTCTTTGCTACTGACTTATCATCGCCTCGTTTAGGATTAATGGCTCAGGAATTGAGCCTGTATTGAGTCGGTCGGTCTAGTCTCCTGTTCCATAACGTGATGTAGAACAGTAAACTAGTCTAAAACAGTCCAGTTAAATCACATGATAAGATGATCGGCTTTATTATCCCCTTAATATTGAGAGTTACGACCTCTTTCACAAGTGCGAGGTGATTTTTGGTTCAATCGCTAGAACAACGGAGGCCTCGACCTGACGTTGGGATATCTCCCAGTACTTTTGCAGAAGCTCGTCTTTATCAGGCATTAGTTTAAATCCATGCTTCTTGTAGAAGTTAATTGCCCAGGTAGCGTCTGCCCAAGTGCCTACAAGTAAGTGCCTGGACTTTGTCATCTTTCGAATATGGTCGAGGAGCCTGCTGCCAATGCCCCTCCTCTGATAATCAGGTAATATATAGGCATGCCTGATAAGTGCTACACCTTTAATGGGCTGTAAACCTATTACCCCTACCAGTTTTTCTGGTTCTTGCCAGCCGAAGAAGGTCATGTTTGTCATTTCATGTTGGAGTTCCTCTTCAGGCATATATGGCTCGTGATAACAGTCGTCTGGTATGACGCCATTGTAGACACTAGCTGCTACGTTTATGATGTTGCAGATAGTTGTTTCGTCTTTGCTAGAAAGCCTTTTAATCATTACGTAGGCATAATACTATTGGAATAGGTACAAATACAATTGCAGTAAGTCGCTTCTTAGCTTTAGAGTGATAAACCAGCTTCAGTTAACATTTGCCTGGTTTGTTAATTCATTACGCAAATCGTCAGATTGTTAGCTATTTGTTCTCTACGACAGAAACGATTATAATCCTAATCTAATAATGTGTCTACAGCCCAAACCCCCCGATAATGACAGCCGTAAGGTAACACCCGTCATGACGATTGATGCGCAGACGAGCAAAAGATTGGCTATGAGTTAAAAACTTGGAGACAACAAAGATTTCACGCAAGAGGTGGACGGATGCTTAAACTGAGCGCTAAACAAGTTTCAGAGTTTTATCATCGCAGTTACACTGCCGTAGATGGGCTGTGGTACATGAAGGTTGAAGAGAAATACGGGTGTGACGCGGCACTTGAGATTGATAATGACGTCTGGAAAGTTTTGCCAAAAATACAAGCGCGTATGCTTAAGTCCACAGGGAAAATAGAAAACGGAATGGAAGCACTCTTTGAGTGTCTTACGACAAAGCTGATTCTTGAGGGGTTTAAGTTTGAGACCGAGAAGACTGAGAACGGTAGCGGTTTCAGAGTAATCATTGACAGCTGCCCCTGGTATGATTTGATGGTGAAATCTGGAAGAGAACATCTCGCTGGAAAGGTAGGGTCCCGCATTTGTAATACAGAGTATTCGGCGTGGGCTTCTGAGTTCGATAACGGCATTTGCTTTGAACTACAAAGTCAAATCTGCAGAGGTTCCGAATCCTGTCGACTACAGTTCAGTAATTGACATTTTCCGCCCGGGAAATCCAGTAGAAGGAAAGAGCAGATTCAGCTGAACAAAAAACCAGAATGGTCAATAATGGAGAGGTCATGGCTAAGTAGAAGCTAATTTGACAAATATGGCTAATAGAATAGAATAAGGGTACTACACATCAGAGGGGGTGGTGCCTATGGATAAACATTGTAAAGGTACCCTGGGAGTTCAAACTCCCAGGGTACAAATTATTAAGTATCATTGGAGAAAAGATACCCGATAGTTAAATTGGTATTAATATACGACTAGATCAGGTTAAAAGCTAATTCAAAGGTTCTGCCTAACATACGGTACCGCCCACCATCCGCTAGCTACAAGAACTCCAACCATTTACAACATCACAGATACAACTCCAGGCTAATCGCAACTGTCACGTAATCGAGCAATGTGTTGAATATGCATCTTTTAAGTCGCAAGTCTACTTCTGGCCATATTGCTCGTTGGAAACAAGTTCGGAGATCTCTTTTCTTGACGGAGTTTTCCCTTCTTCAGCAGGGTATCCCAGCGGAGTCATTGCTACCACTTCCATCCCTCTTGGTAATTCGATAGCTTCAGTGACATCGCTCGAATTAAAACCTCCTACATAAACGGTACCCAGACCGAGCGCATGGGCTGCCAGAACCAGGTTTTGCATGGCTATCCCTGCATCAAACATGTACCAGTCTCCCTTGTTGGTTAAGGAGACTTTCCAATCACTCCTGCCAGTGACTTTCTCTCCACCTGTAAATCCAGCTTTGCCAAGTTCAGCACAGACAACAATAACAACGGGAGCTTCCGTGAGTGCCGCTATTGCTGAATTGCCTGTACGAAGAGAGCTAGCAAGTTGTTTTCGTTTTTCCAAATCTCGTACTACTATATACCTGCTGCACTGGCTATTGGCCCAGGAGGGTGCCCATCGGGCTGCCTCCAGTACTTTTTGTAAAAGCTCCTCCGGAATAGGATCTGTCTTATAGTGGCGTATACTGCGCCTTGTTTTAATTGCATCCAGAACTTCCATAATCGTTCTCCTTTCAACGGTTAATATTCCCCAGTATATTAGCACCTCTCAAGCTTCACAAAAAGATAATCCCTAGTCTTTATAATGGCGATCTCTAACAGCCTATAAAAACTGCGTAATGTCATTCGGTGACATATTGAAATAAAACTGGACTGCACCCCTATGATTGGACAGAAAGGGTTAGGAGAGGCTGGCGGGGAATCCTCTTTTATCATCTTTTTCATAGACAGTAATTCCTCGAACTCAGCAGGTGACCGATAATCCAGCGCCGAGTGAAGTCTCTCCTGATTATAGACTTCCTCGGTGAAATAGGAAAACCTAATCATCATACTGGTTCATGCTTTCATCGTGAATATCTGCTTATTAATCAGTATATGAGTGACTATACAAATCTTTACAACTTTATGTGTTCAATTTCAAGGTTTCACTTCAATCTTTAATTAATAATCCATAATTTATCAGTGTGCATTACAACCCGATACTTTTCTGATGGTTCCTCAATTTTTTTATCTCATCGGTGCAGGGATCAACTTCATAAAAAACAAATTCACTATTTTCTTTAGTGAGGAAAATATTCCGCCAGACTAATATTTTTCCGTACTGAGTATCTATTTCTACTTTTACCAAGCTAAGAGACCAAGGAGAAAGACTATTCTTTATCCAGTGATCTTTAAGCTGGAAAGCCCACCCATCGTGGGCATTATAATCGGTTCCCCTGCAGGAGGGACATACATTCGTTTGGTCATTTTCCAAAAATTGTTTTAAAGTTTCAATGCTCATCAAAGGATAAGAATACCCGGCAGAACCCGCTACGCCAAAGCGAGTGAAGAGTTTTTTTCCTACTTCTACAGTTTTTTTATAACTAATATATCCAGCTATTTCTCCCGATACTTTTTCGGGGGGTGGTTCTCTTAGACACCCAATCTCTACCTGAAGCTCAGCTTTCTCTTCTTCTAGTTTGGATATTTCAACATCTTTCTCGTCCAATACAGCACTAATTTCTTCTACTTGGCTATCTTTGATATTCAACTCGGTAATTTTCTCTTTAAGATCGCTCTTTAATCTGTCTCTTTCGGTCTCTACTACTGCTTTTTCATCTTGCAGCGCAGCTGCTTCAGCTTCTGCTGCTGTTTTCCCAGTTTGCAGCATTGCTACCTGAGACTCCAACTCATTTATTCGGCCGGTAGAGCATCCTGGCGAAATTAATCCTACTATCAGAACTGCCAAAGCTATACTTGCAATCTTCTTTTTCATTTCTATTCTCCCCTCAAAAAAGCTAAATTCGCTGTCACTCGCTTTTCAGCTTTTCCAGGTCTTCAAAAACATTGGTCAATTCCTGCCTGGCTTTCCTGAGAGTATCCTCCATGGACTTTATCAGCGAGGCTGCCTCCCTGGCATCATCAGAAAGCTTGTCCACAGGGGTTTCAGAGCGGTCAAGCCTTTTCAGTATCTCGTCAAGCCGTTCCTCTTTCTCTTCATAGGTCATATTTTCAATTTTGCGTTTCATTGCCTGTACCCTCCGTTTTCTGAACGACACTCCATGTATAGCCATCGACAAACTGAGTTTCGATTGCTTCATCCTGCTGTAGCTGCGTAACACTCCGCAGGATTTCACTGCGAAGGTTCCTGGTAATGGTATATCCTTTCCTGAAAATCTGGGTGGGCATCATCGCGTTGAGTTGCCTTTCCATGTTAACCAGATTCACTTTTCGCTCAGTAACTATCTTCAGATACCTTGGCAGGTTAATATGACTGGAAGTGGATATTAAACGCTTCCTACTTGAATTTAACGACCAGTCACACTGGTGACGAAGTTTCTGATTTTTATTATTGAGAAACATCTTTTTACTGTTAAAGCATTCCTCGAATTGTGACTTTATCTTCAGCGTGCCGTTAGTAAATTGCTGCAGTACAAGCTCATACTGTTTCCTGAATCCATTACGAGCTCCCAGTGACTTCCTGGATAACTCACGGCTGGATAACTCCATCCGCCAATCAACAGTATTCCTCAAACGACCACCGTCAAATTCAAGGCCATGCAGTAATTCTTGAAGAGTATTGACCAGAACTTCAGCGACTGCGGTTGGCGTCTTGAAGCTCGAATGTGCAACAACATCCAGGACGCCAGTATCAATCTCGTGTCCTATACCTACCCATACAGGTACGGGGCACTTACTGATGGAGCGAGCAATCTGTTCGTTGTCGAACCATGCCAGGTCAAGCTGCGAACCTCCTCCTCTCACGATACAGATAACATCCACTTTTGCCTTTGCCAGAAGCTTAATCGCTGAAACCGTTTCCCTTTTGGTATTCTCCCCCTGCATAGTGCAGTCAGCAAGTATTACCTGAAAAGAAAATGCTGAGCTAAAAAGCGTTTTTGTAAAATCGTTATAGGCAGCCGACTCTTTTCTGGTGATCAAACCTATTCGCAATGGAGCAGGGGTCAGGTAAGTTTCTGTATTCTTCTTAAGTACGTTTTCCCGGGATAACTTTTCAATAATTTGCCTGCGGTTAAGATTTATTTGTGACTCGCCAAACGAGGGGTCAATATCATAGATATTTAGACTGAGGCCGTATACTTCATGGTAGCGCACGGCGCAAAGGACGCAGACTTCGCTATTGTCCTGTAACGCATCCGGCATACCCGCCTCACGTAGTTTATTAAGGATTTCATTGTATTCCCCCTGCCAGATAATCGCCCTGATTTGCGCAATTATATTTCCCTTCTCATCTACATCGGTAAGCTCACAATAGTAGTTTTTATAACTGGTAGTACTCCTGGGTACAACCAAATGAGCTCTAACCCAGAACTCCTGGTTGGACAAATCCAGGAGAGATTTCTTGATAGATGACGTTATTTCCTGTAATTGATATATCTTGTTTGCTGGATCCCGGTGAATAAATGCTTTCATTGTAATCAGTTGTTCCCTGTTTATATGCAAGCATTATACCACTCCAGATGGCACGCATTGCTTGTTAAAGACTATTGCATGATGAGATTCTTCGCTTCGCTCAAGAATGACCTCCTCTCTTATAATACCCACTCTCTCATGTCATACCCGCGAAAACGGGTATCCCCCATCAGGCTCATTTCAAGACGGTGTTCTCACTGTTACATACGCATGGAACTTTAGAAATGTAAGCTTGTGGCGGTACCCAGCCTGCCCCGATACCGGGTAGATTCCTGCTACCTGCTTTCGCAGGCACAGGTTTCGCAGGAATGACATAAGGGACGCAGGAGTGCCACAAGCTATATTGTTAGACTGGTTTGTTCAATAATGCTTCAGAAAAGAGAAACTATTAATGGATTTCAGCGCAGTGAGAAGTAATTGGTTTAACAGGACAGATGAGGTGGTGGTGGCTTTAATGCTAGTTGAAAATGTAGTTATTAATTTTGAAAAATGGATCTCTGATGATAGAATCAATTTAGCCAAGTTTGCGGTACCAAGGTATTTGAGAGTGATGGATGATTTTCCAAAAACACAAACAGGAAAATTAAGTTAAGATAAAGAAGGTGTTACATTTGATACTTGGCAAAATCAAAATAGATAATTAACATGTTATAAACTATTTAATATTTTTGGGAGGTGATAATGAATATTAATGAAATTAAAGGTGTAATACCGCCGGCGACTACGCCTTTTGATAAATCAGGTAATATAGATTTTGGAGCAATTAAAAGTCAAATAGACTGGCTTTGTAGTTTTAATATTGGTGCTATCGCTGTAGGTGGATCAACTGGTGAAGGCCACACTTTAAATAGAGAAGAATACAAAAATTTAATTTCAGAAGCTGTGAACTGTACTAAACAAAATATTCCTATTATAGCTGGAGTAATAACTGATAGCACTCAAGAATCAATACTGAGAGGCAACTTAGTAAAAGACATGGGCGTAGCTGCCCTACAAGTTACACCTGTGCATTATTTATTTAGACCAGATGATGAGGCTATGGTTCAGCACTTTAAAAGTTTAGCAGATGGTACGGGCTTACCTATTATTATTTATAATGTAATTCCCTGGACTTATTTATCACCTCAATTACTTGTTAGAATTATGGACGAAGTACCTTTAGTAGTTGGTGTCAAACAAAGTGCAGGGGATATGAAACTATTTGCAGATTTAATGATAATGGCAAAGCCAGAGTATCAAATTTATAGTGCTGTAGATGCCTTGCTGTATTCATCTTATACTCTTGGTGCGTATGGGTCTATAGCCGCAATTTTGACCGCTGCGCCTGGGCCTTCGGTTGATTTATGGGATGCTGTTAAAAATGGTGATCATAATGTTGCCAGAAATTTACATGAGAAATTACTAAGGTTATGGAATGCAATGCCTCATGAAAATTTACCAGCATGTGTAAAATATGCACAAAAAATACAGGGGGTTAATTCAGGTTTTTCTCGTGAACCAATGCCAATGCCTAGTAAAAATGTTCAACTTGAAATTGGAAAAGCATTATTAGGGTTAGGTATTTCATAATTTTTAAATATTTTATTTAAAAAATATTAGGATCAATGTTATCAAAAATTATATTAAAACATAAAGGATTATATTGATGGGAAATAATAAATTTAAGGGATGCTGGCCTAATGGATTTCAGCGCAGTGAGAAGTAATTGGTTTAACAGGACAGATAAGCCAGGTAGTTGATAGCTCTCCCACCCGCCAGGTATGGTCGTCGCAACGTGCCTACGTACTGGCCTCAATAGCCGGAGTAGTTGGATTGGGAAACCTGTGGCGTTTCCCCTACATGGCAGGGCAGAACGGCGGAGGCAATTTTGTGCTGGCTTATATAATTTGCATCATTGCCCTTGGTATCCCGCTATATGTTCTTGAGGCCAGCGCAGGCAAATTTGCCAGCAGAGGGGCGGTTGGACTTTTTCGTCTTATCAACAAGCGATGGGGCCCATAGCTGGGTTGGTTCCTGGTTCTGCTGACTATATCCATCATGAGCTACTACCTTGTCGTCAGTGGCTGGACGCTTGGCTATGCAGTGGATGCCCTACGTCTTGACTTGAAAACGTTCGATGAGTTCACCAGTGGCTATAACACCCTGTGGCTCTTCCTGGCAACGGCCGTTCTTACAGGTATTATGATTTCACGTGGTCTCAGTGGACTCGAACGATTGAGCAGAGTACTGCTACCCATGCTTGTATTAATTGTCGGTGGACTCGCTATTTACGCGCAAACCCTGCCCGGCGCGATACAAGCTCGCAGCTTCTATTTTTCGTTTGACCCGGCAGGGCTACTGGAGCCCAATATCTGGCGGATGGCGGCAGGGCAAGCTTTCTATTCACTGGCTATCGGCCAGGGATTCCTCATGGTCTACGGAAGCTATTCACCTAAGGAATTTAATATCGTCAGCTCATCCACGGCTGTTGCGCTGACAAATTCGGTAATCTCAATCACCGCCGGCCTGATGGTGTTCCCAATTGCCTTCACTTTCGGCATCGCCCCTGATACGGGAAGCCAGCTTTCCTTCACCGCCTTCCCTAGGATATTTGACGAACTTGCCGGAGGCCAGTTCATGGGCATTGGCTTCTATGTCCTGCTGTTTATAGCAGCTTTCACTTCATGCGTCGGCGGACTGTCTGTAGCGCTGGCGTCTATCCGCGACGAGTTCCGCTTGTCCCAAAAAAAGGCAGCTCTTATCGTATTCGCTATTGCTACTGCCCTGGGCGTCCCCTCAGCCCTGAGCTTCACCAGCATGGAACTTTCCGTTAACGGAAAGCCATTCCTGGATGTAATGGACCAGCTAACCGGTTCCGGGGTGGTAATTGTCGCCGGCATTGCTGGCGCCTGCCTGATCGCCTGGAAGCTACCCACACCAAAACTTCTTGATGCTATCAATGCTCCCACGCGACGACTTGGACCACTTTCGTTTTCTCCTCGGTGGATAATACAAGTAGGTCGCTATCTGCCGGCAGCGGCTGTGATACTGCTGGTTGTCACTTACCTGTTTTAATCAACTATCTCCCGCGCCTCCGTGAAGTTTGCTATAGTCAAAGACTGTTCACTCTTTTTCACGTGATGATACAATAGCAACCGAAAATGACATCATCAGAAGAAAAGGAAACAGGGGGAGTTGCTATAATCACTGTCCGACGGGAAGTTTCCGAAGACATTGAAGCTATTCGCGCTGTAAATAAGCAGGCCTTTGAGCAGGACAATGAGGCTACCATTATTGAAAAGCTTCGAAATCGCGGTGCCCTCATGCTCTCTCTGGTTGCCCTCCGGCAAGGTCAACTTGTGGGGCATATCGCCTTCAGCACAGTTATTATAGGAGCTGTCGCATCGAGCTTCGAGGCGGTCGCCCTCGCTCCGATGGCTGTGCTTCCTTCTTACCAGCGCCAGGGGATCGGCTCTCAACTGGTTCGGACAGGCCTCAAGGAATGCCATCATCTTGGTCATCATATAGTAGTCGTTCTGGGACACCCCACTTTTTATCCCCGTTTTGGCTTTGTTCCTGCCAAGGCGAAAGGCATCAACTGTGAATTCGATGTTCCAGAAGAGGCATGGATGATTACTGAGCTACGAGCAGGAGCACTGGCGGGCAGAGCTGGTACAGTCAAATTCCAGTCAGAGTTTCTTGATGCCTGAAGAGAAAGCCACCAAAAAGTGAAGGAAGCTCGCAATAACGGATTCGCCATCAATGAGATCTGGAGGCGAGTAACTTTATTCGCGGTATTGTTATTCTAACAGGCAAATATTTACAATTAGAGTGCGGGGTCAGTCAGTAAAAACATAGCTGCCCTTCTTCAGGTAAGAGTAGAAGGTGAGCGCGGTAGAGATAATCGCAAGATACATCATCACAGCAAGAAGAATATCCGGACCGATACCTAAAATAGCTATGATAAGTGGCGCCATCCAAAACCAGAAATTAACCTTGGCTATCCCCGTGGGAGTGGGGAACTCAAATACTCGACTACGGCGCTTCCAAAGATAGGTGACTACACCAGCTATTACCATGACTCCTCCGGCGAGTGCCGGTACCGCATAGGGATAAGGATTCAACGGCATCAGGGCATCTGCCCTTGAAAACAAGCCTGTAGCTATAGCCATTATTAAAGTTGGCATGAAAAGTATTTCATCAGCAACCAGGTCAAACAGCGAACCCGCCAAGCTTGATTGTCCTAACTTGCGAGCCAAGAAACCATCAAGCCAATCAGTAAGCGCGGCAATAATGAGAAGAATACCCGCTGTGTGAATTTCAGTTTCGCCGCCTGCATACAAGAGCCAGACAATTATTATAGCCATAACGACACGCACTGCGGTGATAGTATTGGGTACATTAAAGGCTAATTTTACTTCTTGTTCTAACGGCTTGTTCATTTACTGCAATACTCCAATATTATTCTATTTTTTCTTAGCTGCTGGATTCCGGAATTCGCAAGGGACTTTCGTCTGGCAAAGCCCACAGCCAGCTACGCTGGTATCATTATTGTATCCCTCTTGCAATGCCTCTGTTGAGTAACCGAGAGTATCCCTCAGGTAAGCATGACATTTTATCTTATCATGTCCCTTCTCTGTAATAGCTCCGGCCGGGCAACGTTCTATGCAGGCAATGCAGCTACCGTCCAGATAAAACAAACAGTTTGAATATGGCCCTTCGGCCGTCCTGGGACTTACGGGCAGTACCAGGTCAGTAACCACACTGCCACAACGGTGAGCAATTCCACGCTCAGTAATAAAGCCATCTGAAAGGCTGAAAGTGCCAAGCCCGGCGGCAAATGCCACGTGTCGTTCCGACCAATTTGAGTAAGGGCCCTTTTCATTGTTAAATATCTCAAAATAAGGCTGTAAAAATGGCGCCACTGCCAGATATCCCATAGTAGTGAGGAGTTCTACCATATGTGTACGCAATACCACATTGAATTTCTCCCCATAATAACGGGTGTGAGACCAAAGACGGCTGGGAACGCGTGACTCGGCACGATTAGTTTTACGAGTTTCTTCCACGGCAGGTAAAATCCAGCTTATTACCGAAAGTCTTTCCGGTAATTCTTCCGGATTTTTCTTATAGGTTTTAGCAAGTGCCTCTCGAGGAGTAAGGTAAGTGGAAGCGATAATGGTTTTGTATTCAGCGAAGATAGGGTCGTTACCATCAGCAAACTGTACCAGCGGTTCGTCCCACATAACATAATCATCTATAAACGACAGACGATTAGCCTGACTCGTCCGTACAAATTCTTTGATTTCCCGCGCAATAAACTGAGCCGGATCGTTTTGAAGTCTTTTTTTCATCTCTACTGACTGTTCCACGTATTCTCGCTCCTGTTTCTTTTTATATATAGTTTATTGCCGAAACTAACCCGTAAGTGGGGATTGCAGCACTTATTAGGTTAGCATTGCACCATTTTGAACCTGTACCCTTTCCCGGACAAGTTTTACAGAGCTATGTCAGTGGACATTAAAAAATATAACTCATTTACTACGTCTTAAAATGGTCCGCCGGCCATTGTATCTTTCAATATCATACTCGGTTTCTATATCTACCAAACAGGGATTCCCCAGTGCGTCTTCAATCGGGATGGCGGTAATCTTGCCATGTCTATACGATACCATTTTCCCAAAGTCTTTCATGACGACCAAATCAACAGCGGCAATACCGAAATACCTCCCCATTCGGCGATCATAAGCACAGGGAACTCCACCCCGTTGCAGATGGCTCAGAACCATGCTTCGCGTCTCTTGCCCTGTCCCTTCATGAATTGCCCTGGCTACAAATTCTGCAACTCCACTCAAAGCTTTATGACCGAAACTATCTACGCTTCCATTTCTGACAAACTCGATTCCGCCCACTGGTTTAGCTCCTTCAGCTACGATTATAATATCATATCTGGTACCGGACCTTCTTCCCTCTAAAACCAGCTCATTCACTTTTTCTATAGAAAAATCGTATTCAGGAATTAATATGATATAGGCACCGCTGGACGCTCCTCCTTCCAGAGCTAGCCATCCGCTATTTCTACCCATTGTCTCCACAACAAATGTTCTCTGGTGAGAACCGGCTGTAGTTCTCAGCCTATCCACTCCCTCCACGATAACGTTCATGGCAGTTTCAAACCCCAAAGTGTAATCAGTTCCAGGAAGGTCTTTATCAATCGTCTTGGGAATACAAACAATGTTTATTCCTTCTTTGGCTAACTTGAAAGCGACCCCCAGGGTATCATCGCCACCAATGACTATCAGTGTGTGCAGTCCCAGCTTTTCCAAGTTCTCAATTAGCACTTTCGACCGGTCGTTGTGAGGATCGTAGGGGTTTGTTCGAGAAGTCCCTAAATTGGTTCCGCCGTATCTATCCCACGTCCGAACTTGTGCCTCACTCAAGGGCACGATGTATTCCTGGGCATCTGGACCTGTCAGGTTAATATTTATCAGTCCCTGCCACCCATTTCGAATCCCAACAACCTCGTATTGTATGTTTCTTTCTGAGGCAAGCTGTTTATCTAGAGCAGTTTTAACAATCCATTTGATGGCTGGGTTGATGCCCGCACAGTCACCACCACCAGTGAGAACGCCGATTCTCTGTTTGTTCATGTTACCCCCCCCTTAATTAGCATTATTCCTATATATTACCTTAGTGATAGCTTTTTCTGTAGTTGCTATAATGCTGGAAAGATTATAGATTAAAGGTACAGAGGCTGAGATACATAGGGTAACACTCGTGGTATGTTATAGTAAGATAAGATAGGAGAAGAACAAGCTAAGGAAATAGCCGGTATCTGAGGATTGGGAGAAAAGTCTTTATGGAGAATATGTATCACCATGAAATACGAAATTGATGCCTTAATAGAAAACGCCGTCTTTGCTGACGATGACAGTGCCAGAAAAGGGTACCAGCAGGAAATTCAAAAACTGGCCCTTGATCATGGTGTCTATCCTGCCAGCATCCAGGGCCTGTATAGCGCCGCCGGGAAAGGACTCTACAGCGGCAGGACGGTCCCTGCTATAAATATCCGTGGTATTACCTATCAGGTTGCGAGGGCTATCTTCAAAACAGCTTTAAAAAATAAGGTCGGTGCTTTTATCTTTGAGATTGCACGCTCTGAGATAAGATATACTGCACAGAGTCCAAGTGAATATACCGCCTGCGTGTTAGCTGCTGCTATAAAGGAAGGGTTTCAGGGCCCAGTTTTCCTTCAAGGGGACCATTTTCAGGTTAACCAGAAAAGATATAGCTCAGGACCGGACAAGGAACTGAAGGCCCTTAAAGAGCTGACCAAGGAGGCAATAGCTGCCGGGTTTTTTAACATAGACATAGATGCATCGACTTTAGTGGACCTGGAGAAGCAGACGCTCGAGGAGCAGCAGGAGGAAAACTGCCTAATAACTGCCGATATGACCAACTTAATACGAAAATTTGAACCCGAAGGAACAACCATTTCTATCGGTGGTGAGATTGGTGAAGTTGGTAAAAGCAACAGCACCGTTGCTGACCTCAGGGCCTTTTTAGATGGCTATCTGCGTCGGTTAGAACCAAACGCCAAAGGAATCTCAAAAATTAGTGTACAAACCGGAACGAGTCATGGAGGCACAGTACTACCCAATGGCTCAGTAGCCAGCGTAAAGGTTGATTTCAAGACCCTGGAGGAGATATCCAGGGTAGCACGGGAGGAATACGGCTTAGCTGGTGCCGTACAACATGGCGCCTCTACTCTACCTGATGAAGCGTTTGATTTATTCCCGAAATCTGAAGCGATAGAAGTGCATCTGGCCACCGGGTTTCAAAACCTTATCTATGATAGCTCCTACTTCCCGAGGGAACTGTTGGATAAAATCAATAAACACCTGATAGATAAGTATGCCGGCGAAAAATTGCCAGGAGATACCAAAGACCAGTTCCTGTATAAAACCAGAAAGAAGGGATTCGGTGACTTCAAGAAGGAGATGTGGCATATGCCGGAAGAGAATTTAACGGCAATACGGGCTGCGCTGGAAGAACGTTTTATTTTACTTTTCCAGAAGTTGGGCGTGGTAGATACGGTGGGGTTAGTTAACCAGTTTGTGGTTCAACCATCTCAATTGAAATAGGCTGAGCTTAATTATTTTCCTTCATTTAATGGAGTTCAAAGGGACTGAGTTTATCAAGCTTATTAAAGTTGTGCCAGGTATCTATCCAGCGGACGGTGCCAGAACTGGAGCGCATTGCAATAGACTGAGTCCGTGCGCCCCCACTAAAATAACTTACTCCCTTCAATAATTCGCCGCTACTAACCCCGGTGGCAGTAAAATACACATCATCACAATCAATAAGGTCCTCTGTTTTATAAACCTTATCAACGTCAACTCCAGCTGCTATTGCAAGCTCTCTTTCGTTGTCATCACGAGGCCAAGCCTTACATTGAAGACCACCCCCAATGCAGTGTATCGCCGCAGCGGAAAGGACTCCCTCAGACGTACCACCGATACCCATAAGCACATCAACCCCTCTACCAGGAAGAGCTGCCTCTATGCTGGCTACAACATCACCATCAGAAATTAATTTAACCCTGGCACCAGCATTTCTAATATCCGTTAATAACTGCTCGTGGCGCGGCCTGTCTAAAACCACCACGGTAAGCTCTTCAATCTTTCTTCTCATGGCTCTGGCTATGTTCTTTAGATTTTCCGCCACTGGTGCGTTGATATCTATATAATCCTTTGCTTCCGGCCCGGTGATGATTTTATCCATATAAGCAAATTGTCCAGGGCAGTTTATCGTCCCCTTAGTTGAAAGCGCTACTACGGAGATAGCTCCAGGAAGACCCCTGGAAACTAAGGTTGTCCCATCAATTGGGTCAACAGCAATATCAACCTGGAAACCAGAGCCATCACCAATATGCTCCCCTATATATAACATGGGGGCATGGTCTTTTTCCCCTTCGCCAATTATTACGGTCCCGTCTATCTGGATATGGCCCAAGACATAACGCATGGCAGCTACTGCCGCCTCGTCAACCAGGTTTTTATCGCCCTTCCCAAAATAACGGGCAGCAGCCATGGCCGCTGCTTCAGTGACACGAACTAGCTCTATAGCGATATTGCGTTCAATTGGCCCTTGATAATGCGTAGAATTCATATTAATCCTTTCGCCTTTTTTAGAAAACTAAACGTATTTGTCATATTACTATCATGTTAATTTATATATACGACGGCGTCAACAACAAAATCAATCAACAACGCTAATGATCCCTGTTTTTTGCCAGTTAATTTTTCAGGACATATGACCTGCCCAAGAAATAAAAGTAACATTAAACACGATTTTCCACCGGCCAAAGTCTATGAGTTTGCGTTATACCACCGTCAACAACAAAATTAGCTGCTGTTACATATTTGGCTTCATCCGAAGCAAGATATAAGGCCATATAGGCAACGTCCCAGGCCTCTCCCTGATGACCGGTAGGACACATGGCATCACGCTTTCTATGTGCTTCATCAATGTCCTTGCCATAGGCCTGTTTCACCGACGCCTCAATCATCGGTGTCCTCATGTACCCGGGTAAAATGGCATTTGCCCGAATCCCTTTCGCTGCATACTGAATCGCTATGTCCCGGGTTAGTCCAATAATGGCTGCCTTAGTTGTCTCATATGAAATGGCAGGAACAGGCATAGCGCGTATGCCAGCAACGGAACTAATATTAATTATTGAACCGCTTCCTTGCCTCTCCATATACGGAAGTGCATATTTGCATGTCAAGAACATGCTTTTTACATTAACATCCTCAGCCCTGTCCCAATCTTCCTCACTGAGTTCAACCGGTCCGCCAAATATTGCGATACCCACATTATTATGTAAAATATCAACTTTCCCATATACTTCAATACATTTTTCTACCATACTTTTGCAATCACCGGACTTACTAACATCGGCTTCAAACGTAATACAGTCGCCGCCTTCTTGCTCAATTATCTTGACGGTCTCTTCAGCAGCATCAAGTCTATTATCAGCCACCATTACTTTAGCTCCCTCCCTGGCATAAACGATTGCCGCAGCTTTCCCGTTACCCATGCCAGGGCCAGCCGAACCGGCTCCAGTAACAATCGCTACTTTTCCTTCAACTCGTTTTCCCATATTTTCCCTCCTTACGTTTTTAGTAAAGCCCTGTCATTAGACAGACATGGTTAAAATTTTCTGGCAGGTTGAGGGTGCCTCAGTCTAACATTAATGCTGGGCTGTTTTTATTGAGGACTAGGTCAACTTGTAGTGGACATCCAGCACACTACTTGATAATCTCACTACGGTTAATGATCTTTGCCTCTACCTTTAGATCATTATTGGTAGTGAACCATATTTTTCTATAAGCTCAGCAATTCGACTAACTCGTTTTAGCGTCCCGTCAAAGGGCAGATTATCCCCCATACCTGCTACAAAATGATCCCCAGGAGCTATTTCTTTGAGCATATTTATTACATAATTATCAAACTCCTCATCACTGTAAGTAGGCTCAAAAAGCGTAGAGGGGATTCCCCCCCATATCGTAGCTTTATCTCCCAGTGCTTTCCTCAACTCCGCAGTGGTAACCTGCGTCATAGGATGGGGAGTCCAAGCCTCAAAAACGTCTATGTTAGTATCTAATAAAAACGGAATCAGCCTTTTATTTTCACCATCTATATGGCTAACGGCAAACCTTCCATGGGCATGAAGAAACTCTGTTATTTCCTGAAACCAGGGAATAAAATATTTCTTGAACACAGGGGTATGTATATCATCACTCCAATTTCCGCATACTCGAATAAGTTCCAAGTCAGTAGTATCCACTATCAGCTTATACTGCTTCCTTCGTAGAACAGCTACCAACTCAATAAGCTCTTCGACCTCTTCAGGATGATCCTTCAGTTCATAGAAGAAGCGTTCATAACCCATTAATACTCTCATGACATACTGCGTCGGACAATATCGCGTTGCTGCCAGCATCATTCCGTCCTCGCCAATCTCATCACGTGCTTTTGCATATTGTTCAGGATTACTTACGGGCACAGTATTCGCTATTAAGTATTTAATCGCGGGATAATCTTCCCTGGTCTTAAAGAATTTTTCCGTTTCATACCCTACGTGAGCTCCTTCATAATTATTCAATACTACTTTCCTTTGAATAGCGCCTACCGGAGTAATAAACTTCGTTGTTGTACAAGGACCATCTACTTCCTCAATCACCTCTATCCCCTGATATCTCTCTTTAAGTACATGATGAAAGAGATGTTCAAAACCCACACCTAAATCCTTGAGAATTTCTACTTCACTCCACCCTCTATATTTCTCAGGTAAAGTGCCATGGGCTGTATTGTAGTTATACCACAGGTCTATTCGGACTCCAAGAGGAACCTTACTCAAACGTTCACCCCTGATTGTTGCCAACAACTCCTGTTTGTGAGTTATCGCCATTCTCTAATTACTTCCTCCCTTTCATTAGCTCTTTACACATATAAATCGTTTCACTTGCATAATGCGCATAGGTAGCTGTAGGCTCCATTCTGTCCAATATTTTAATTCCAACTTTAACCGCTGATTAAAAACATAGCTTTTTTAACAGCCTCAACAGCATCTTTGGCATAGGCATCAGCTCCAACCTTGTCAGCAAATTCCTGTGTTACCGGTGCACCACCAATCATTACCTTCACCTTGTCCCTTAACCCCTCGGCTTTGAGTGCGTTTAGAACCTCAGATACCATTGGCATCGTAAATGTCAGTAATGTCGATAACCCAAGTATATCGTAGTCCCCCTCTTTGACTGCCTTACAGAATTTTTCCTCCGGTACATCAATCCCCAGGTCTGTTACCTCCCATCCATTCTGCTCTAACATCATTATCACTATGTTCTTGCCTATATCATGCGCATCTCCAGGCACCGTCCCTATTAAATACTTGCCAACGGTTACTCCCTTCGCCTTAGACAACTCAGGTTTCAATAAAGCTACCGCTGTTTTCATGGCATTGGCCGCCATTAATAACTCAGGAAAAAACACATCCCCCTTCTCAAATTGCTCGCCTATTATCTCCATGCTGGGTAAAAGCCACGAGCCCAGTATCTCCTTAGCTGGTATCTTCTCCGTCATCGCTTCCTTCGTCAGCTTCACTGCATTCTTACTATCTCCAGCTACTACTGCTTCTGTCAATTTGTTGAAATCAGTCATAATTGCTCCTCAACTAAAAATCATATTCGTCCCTTAAAACTTACCACCCTGCTGAATTTCTCATGATGCAGCATACCACCCTTGCTTAATAACCCACTGTAACTCCGTGTTTTTCATATAAAGAAAGCGTTACTTCCTTAGGTTTTCGTTATCCACCCTAGTATGTAATATGCTCCCTGGGAAATCCGAGATACAACTTTCAAGTGACTCAGACAATTTACCTTTTACCGAACGAATGATTAGAGGTCTCATAGAATTAATTTCCACAAAGGTCTCCATCAACTCATCAATGCCAGGACCCATTGGATCCAGGGTAATCTGTAAAGCCTTAATTGTACTCTTCGTTGATATACTCCTCCAGTCATAGACACTAGCAACATAGCCTGAGTGCATATGAATAGAAGAATACTCAAAGGCATTAGCTATCCGTACATCATAGGGAACCAGGAACTTAGTATATAATTTGGGAGATAGCAGAGAAGCAATATCCTCCTGTGATCTACCTGTTAGTTCTGGAGCCCAAATTCCATAAGCATTGCAGTAGCCTCCTGCAAATTGGCCGGCATATTGGTGGTGCATTTCTACAGTCTTAATAAATATTCTACTACATAGATCGAGCAATTCATTTAGAAAACCACTGTCCGTTGGATTTAGCATACGAGTCACGAGATTTTCATATCCAATCAGAGCACCCAGCATATCTCCAGGGCCACGTAACAAGGTTTGGCTTATAGGATAGTTACCATGCAATCCCTTAAGTACTGCTTCTATTCCATTACTTAGTTTCTGAAACCACACATTTTTATCCAGTTTTTCTAGAATATCTCGAAGATGCTGCGGTAAATTTTTGAAATCAACATCAGGGGGATAAGCAACCATACTAGCCCCTCTGCCTAATGAAAATAACTTACAGCCGATGATCCCTTCCATCCAAGGAACAACATAGGCAAATTGCACAAATTCAAAGACATCGCCATTTATAATAGGTCGTCCTTGAAAAGCCTTAACGTAGGCTTCAGCTAGCCAATTAATATCCAGCATTTCAGGAGTGAAAGTACCCTTGATATTTTCATCGTAAACATGTTTTCTAAAAGGCTCACGACCAAAATCCAAGCTGCTGCGCAGTACTAATCCAGGTTTGTTATCCCAAAACTCACGGTGCGATTGTATTAATTGCTTTTCTTTTTCCATTTCTTTTTCCTCTGACATACCACTTCAATTGTCACGAAGTAATATCTTTATAGTTTGACGGGAAGTATTGAAGAGTAGCATCTTTAATAATCGCTACACGGGCTTTATCTGGATAGAGCTTTTGTAAGAAAGTCATTACCTCTGACCAAGTCTGGCACCATGTAATCTTCTGGTAAGGAGCAAACCAATCTGCGTCAGACATGCTTACATAAGGGCTTAAGGTAAAGAAATGACTAATATTGTGCGGAAGCTCTGTCTTAGGCTTAAAAAGTCTACCTCCAATAGTATGCCCAAAGCTGCGTATCAAATAGTGCGTTACTTGCCCTTCAGGAAAGATTGAAATAAGAACTATAGTGGAGCCAGGTTTAGTTGCCAGTTTCAGGGAAGTGCCAATAGCTTTAGCTGCTTCACTGGCTTCTGAATAGGCATTAGCGATAATGATATCAGGGTTTTCCATACTAGGGGTTGCATAGTGTTTTTTTGCCATGGTGTTCACAGCGTGGCGGTGTTCTAAAATCGGATCACCAACAAATAGGGCCGTTGTATCTCTGTTACTATTAGTAATCGCATCAACTTTTATCTGCAAACCTGACATCTTAGCAATTTCTTCGATCTGTGGTCTAAGAAGACTTTCCTCATACCTACCTGGCTCCATTGTAGGGTCGATGGCGTTACCAGTGAAGTATTGCTTAACTACATTATGAGTACCTTCGATAGTATCAATATGCGCAATACCTGGAGCAACTATTTTTCCACCTCCTCCAAAGCCATTAACACGATGCGGAACAATACACCCGATACCTATTTTGACATCACTATCAATAAAATCTGAATTGATAGATACAGGTATTTGCTTGCTTGTATGACCAAGGAATGTGCAATTTTCATAGGGGTTATGATTATAGACACAGAATTTTTCTGTTATTCCTTCCCCTAATTTTTTCCTAAATGCTATCAAATTCATAACACCATGTGCTCCTATAGCACTGATGAAACGGATCTTGTTATCAGGGATACCTCCTTCACGAAGTTCCTCAATTACGAAAGGAAGAATTCCGTAAATTTTAGTTGGCCGGGTAAGATCGTCAAATATTATGACTGCGTCTTTTTTGCCTTTAGCAACATCACAAATCCTTTCACTTCCAATAGGATTTGAGAATGACTTTTTAATCTGCTCTTCGCTGATAGCAAGAGCATCGTCACCATACATCTTGAGCAGGTTCACTTCCCATGAATCCGGGAAATCGAGCTCTATATCTATATCACCATACCACGGCATCTGAGGCAGTTTTACAATTGACATTATCTACTCCTTAAGACTATATCAATCCCCTACGATCGCTACTAATTTCAACTTAATAATTAAATAGGCAAGGGATCATCTACTAAATAAAAGGTCAGGAATGAATGTCACAATTGAAGGAAAAAGCATTACAATAATGAGTCCAATCAACTGTAATAGTACAAAAGGAGCAACGCTGCCATAGATGTCCCTCATGCTAATTTCTTTAGGAGCTACACCCCTAATATAAAACAAATTCAAACCAAACGGTGGTGTTAGTAACCCCATTTCCATGTTAACAATGAATAAAACTCCAAACCAAACAGGGTCAAACCCCAACATTTTAATAATAGGGAGAAATATAGGTACAGTGATGAAAATAATACCATTAGTTTCCATTATCATCCCGAGGAGAATAAGTAGGACCTGAATTGCAATTAATACTGTCCAAGGACTGGTATTATGAGATTGAATCAAATCTTGAAGAAATTGAAGCCCACCGATAGCACTATAGAGTGATGATAGCCAGGCAGCACAGGTTGCTATCCAAAGTACCATTGCCGTAAGACGTAGCGTCTCTCGACCGCACTTTTTAATAAGTTCCAAATTAAATGACCGATTAATCATAGAACAGATTATAGCGCCGAGTGCACCTACACCTGCTGCTTCTGTAGGGGTTGCAATCCCACTAAAAATTGAGCCAAGTACTGCCATAATAAGGAAAATTGGCAATATTAGAGATCGAAGCTGTGGCAATATTTTCTTTATGGGCTTTTGTTCTTCTGCCGGAATTGCAGGGCCAATATTTGGCTGGAAGTGGCATCTAATTAAAACGTAAGCTATAAAAAGTAACCCTAACAAGATGCCAGGCAATATTCCTCCTGCAAACAGTCTGCCAACAGAGACACCTGCCAGAACACCATAGATAATCATAGTTACACTGGGAGGGATAAGTATTCCTAAAGCTCCACCAGCACATATGCAACCTATTGCAATACTTTTATCGTAGTTTCGCTTTAACATGGATGGCAAAGCAATAAGCCCCATACTGACAGTGGCGGCTCCGCTTATGCCTGCCATTGCCGCAAAAATCATGCAAATAAAAACAGTTCCTGCTGCTAGACCTCCTCTCACTCTTCCCATAACGTTGTATATTAAATCGTACATGGCGTCTGCAATACCGCTGTTTTGTAAGAAATTAGCCATTAAGTAAAAGAGTGGAAGAGCAAGCAATACTGTACTACGCATGGTACCCAGCGTTTGAGTTGCAACTATGTTGAGCCCATTTGGCCCCCACAGTAAAAAAGTAAAAATAAGTGCTACAGAACCGATAGCAAATGCAAAAGGAACACCCAGTGCTAGCAGTAACATTAATGAGCCAAAAATAAGCAGGGTGGCGAGTCCTATACTAATTTCAAGCATTTAATGTTCTCCCGGTTATTGCGGCGTATAGATCACGCAAGAATTTGGCAAAGGCTTGAATCAGTAACATTATCGCTGCTAGCGGGATAATGCCTCTCAAAGGGTATAATGGAGGACCAAATACAGTATTAGTATGCTCTAATTTTGCGAACGAATAGAGGAAGGCATTACCACCTTTCCAGATCATGATGATACAAATAATAAGAGGACATATAAATAATATGGTATCGATTATGCTTTTCGCTCTAAAAGGAAGCCGTTCATGCAATATATCGACGTTAACCATAGAACCACGCCATAAACAGTAAGCTCCTCCAAGCATAAACTGGGCACCGAAAATAAAGGTGCTCAACTCATGTGCCCAGTTAGTAGGATTATTAAAAAGGTATCTAACTAATACCTCATAGATGAGTATTCCCATATAGATGAAAGCAAGTGGAGCGATCACCTGACCGCTCCACTTGCTAATGTTGTCAATAACCCTTATTAAACCTTTAAGCCCTTTCACTAACTTCCTTACCTAATTAATCAATTTTATAATCAGTGTACCCTTTGAACCTAAGATAATCGGTAATTAATTTCATGGCTTCTTTAGATCGTGGTGATTTCACAGCTATTGAATCCCAAACAGCCTCAGCCGCGGCTACCATCTGTGGATAGTCATCATCGGTTATGTAGGTACATTCAAGCCCCTCTTCCTTCATCTTTTCAACAGCGCTAACACTACCATATATATCAATTAAGTAGTTTTGTGTCATTAGATAATTTGTCGTGCAACTATGAACAATACCTTGAATATCTGGTGGTAATTTATCCCACGCTTCCTGATTGACAAAAGTATCATATGAGAGCATCGCGTCCAAAAGCCCCGGATACACAAGATATGGTGCAACTTCATACCACTGATGTTCGTATAGGGTTTGCTCAGAACCCCACGTAGCAGCATCTGCGGTACCAGTTGCTAGTCCTGTATAAACTTCGCCACCGGGTATATAGAGAGTAGAGGCTCCTAACTGTTCAACAAATTGTGCATAGGTAGTGTGTGTACGAATCTTCAACTTGGAAAGATCTTCTACGCTGTAAACTGGTTTGGTAGAGATCAAAAATACACCTCGGCACGCAGCTAAATCAAGTAGATGAAGACCATTTTGTGCATAACTCTCTGTATAAAAGTCCTTTAGACCGTAATTATAATAGACTAATAATAAATCTGTTAAATTACGATATGCAAGCGGAGGATTTGCGGCTTCAATTTCAGGAATTGTGTCACGGTGGTAACCTGGAGAGCTAATCCCCATTTCAAACTGCCCTTGAATTGCTGCATCAAACGTGTCTAAATCAGGGCAGAGAGCTCCTGGCGCATAAAGTTCAATCTCTAAACGGCCATCAGATAGACGTTCAATCTCCCTAAGCATTGCCTCATGAAGATTATAAGATTCACTGGCAGGGGGGCTAATGTCTTGACATCTCCATTTAATTACCTCTTGCTCTGGCGCAGGAGTTGGTACTTGAGTTGGTGCTGCGGTTGGCGCTGTAGTTGGCGCTGTAGTTGGCGCTGGTGTTGGCGCTGGTGCTGCTTTGGGAGCACAGCCAGCAACAAGCAAGGCAAAAATGGTAATTGCTATTACTATTGCTAACCTGAATTTCATCGTTTCCTTTACCTCCTTAATAATTATTCACATTACCCAATCCAAGTATATCCTTCACATATACTTCACCTCCATTTATATAATAAGAGAGTTCAGAAAACAGAATTATGACAGATGATATTAATTGTTAAATAGTTGCATATAGTGAAACTATTATTTATAATAATGAAACACATCATGAAAGTTTAACATTAATTATGATTTTGTCAAGGAGAATATGTAAAAATATTATATATTCTATTCAGTGTAGTGTGATAGTCTACGGTATTAATTAGATGTCAAAAGGGAGATATGATTAGTAATTTAAATAGCAAACCTAAATTAGTCAATTCTATAAGTGCAAGTGCTGAAATCCTGCAGATCCTTAAAGGTGGGTTTTGCAGAATTTCAGATATTTCGATTGAGCTTGGCATACATAAGTCAACAATCCATAGAATACTGAAATCATTGGTATTTGTCGGTCTAGTACAACAGGATCTAGTAACTAAGAAATATGGATTAGGGTATCTGGTTTTTAACTTGGCTTCTAATCCTATGATAGCTCACCAAAGGTTAGTAATGTGTGCATATGAGGAAATGAAAAGACTAAGGGATTTGAGCAATGAAACTGTTGCGCTTCATGTCCGCGTTGGGGTAGAGAGAATGTGTCTAGAAGAAATACCTAGCCTTCAGACTCTGAAATATGAGATCGGGAAAGGTTCGATATCCCCTATTTATTTGGGATCACTAGGTAAAGCCATTCTTTCAGAATTAACTGAAGAAGAGTTAAGAATCGTTCTAAATAACATTAAGCTAGTACCATTTACAAAAGCAACTATTACTTCTAAGAAGGATTTAATTGAGGAAGTTAATAAATCAAAGATAGCAGGCTATGCATTGAGTTTTGGTGAGCGCTTTCCTCATAGTGCCTCTATTGCGGTACCTGTTAAGAACTACATGCAGGAAGCCGCAATCAGCATTTGTGGCCCTGATAATCGTTTATTGGATCCTGTCATGTACGCAAAAGAAATGATAATTACTGCAAGTAAGATAATGGAGAAGTATACAAGAAACTGAAGGTAGCCGACAACTACTATCGAATGAAGCTATTCTACATCATAAACCTCTTCAATCAAAGAGGGGAGTTTATTCATTAGATTGGGCTTATCCCTTGATTATTCCCTGCATTTCCTTATATCATGTGCCATCATACTTTACAGATAAACTTTCGAGAGATGTTTGCCCATAACCAGGGAGTAATCCCTGCTAACAGGGAAAAGGAGGAAGGAAAATATGATATACGGTGAAGGTAAATATAGATACGAGCTAGTAGAGGGATGGGGGAAGTATCCCGAAGGGTGGGAATATATTGATGTGGCCGGAATTTCCGTCGATGGGCAAGACAGGGTATACGTATTGAACAGGGGAGCTCATCCAATTATGGTCTTCGATCGCAATGGCACACTTGTCGACTCATGGGGAGAGGAATTCTTCGGCAGGGCTCATGGCAGTTGTACCGGGCCTGATGGCTCAATTTACTGTACGGACGACATTGATCACACAGTATCTAAATTCACCCCGGAAGGAAAACTGCTGATGATGTTAGGAGAGAAAGGGGTACCTTCTAATTCCGGGTACGTGAAAAAACCGGACCTATTTGAGAGCCTGGCCACTATACAACAGGGAGCTCCTCCATTCAACCGTCCGACAGGTGTAAGCCTTTCTTCCACCGGTGATATCTTTATAACGGATGGTTATGGTAACGCACGGGTACACAAATTCAGCCCTGATGGCAATTTGTTGCTTTCCTGGGGAGAGCCTGGCACCGCACTCGGTCAATTTGTGCTTCCCCATAATCTCTGGGTAGATAGAAAGGACAGAGTATGGGTTGCTGATCGAGAAAACAGACGAATCCAGATTTTCGACCTACAGGGTAATTTTCTTACCCAGTGGACGAATCTCGGACGTCCAACTGACGTGATAATTGATGATGATGACATTGTATATGTCTCTGAACTAGAGCAGACGGTAAGCATATTTACCATGGAAGGTAAATTGCTGACACGCTGGGGAAGTCCAGGCGAAACGAACCCTGAGGCGTTGTTCGATGCCCCTCACGCTTTAGCAATTGACTCGCATGGTGACATCTACGTTGGGGAGGTCAGCTTCACACATGGCAAGCATAATAAAGGGCCCAAGACCATACAAAAGTTTGCCAGGATAACTCAGGCCTGATAGAAGCGGCTGACTAACTCACGAACAGAATATGGGATAGCTGGCAACGGAGGTCTAGCTGTCCAAAAATTTTGCCAGTTCGTCTCGCTCGAACCGTGGTAAATCCTTCGTGCCTGTTGCAGTGTGCAACTTCACTCCATACTTTGCCTCGAAAACTTTACCTATTACAGTTGCTTTAATTCCTGCCCCAAGCAACTCCTCTAATAGTCTGGAAGTGTCAGAGGCAGGCAACGTAATAAGTAGAGCCCCGGAGGCCAATAACCCGAGAGGGTCAACTGAAATCCCTTCGCAAATAGTCCTGCATTCAGGAAGCAGGGGAATCTTTTCTTCTTCCACTAAAATGCCAACTTTGGCGGCCACGGCTATTTCCAAAAGCCCCGTAGCCAGACCTCCCTCTGTTGGATCATGCATTGAATGTACATTGACAGTTGAACAGGCAATCTGTGCCTCTCGTAGAACACTGATTCCAGGAGAAAAAAGATAGTCCGCCGCTCTGGCGACAACTTTATCACTAATTCCAGCAGAAAAAAGAGATTGTTTTGACTCCCGGGCAAGGACGGCAGTCCCTTCTATGGCAATCCCTTTGGTAAGTACGATATCATCGCCAACCATAGCTCCTGACGTGGATATAATAGGCCGCTGCCCAGTTTCTCCCAGCATACAGCCAACAACTATTGGTCTATTCAAATCAAAAACTGTCTCCGTGTGCCCTCCAACAGGGGTAATGCCCAGCGAGGCACATGCTGCAATAATCTGATTGAAAATAGCCTCGACCTCCTGTTCATTAAAGCTTTCAGGCAGGAGGACTGTAGACAGGAACCAGCGAGGGACTGCCCCCATAGTAGCTATATCATTGGCATTAACGTTCACCACGTACCAGCCAATCAGGTCAGTTGCGAATGTCACTGGATCTGTTTTTACCACCAGTATCTTGCTGTCGAATTGAATCGCCGCAGCGTCTTCGCCGATGCGAGGACCCAGCAGAACACGTTCATCTTCTATTTTTATTTTTGCCAGCAGTTTTTCCAGTAATGCCGGTGACAGTTTGCCAATTTTCAAGAGCTTCCCCTTTCAAACCTTATTCAAACCTGTTCTGCCTAAATAGAGTACAAGCGAAATTTACTCCAGGTGCATAATACTGTCAATGGGACATACGCATTTCATTCTCCTCGAAATTACCTGTAAAATTACGTTAGTAATTACGGCGGAGGCAAGAAACAATGATAGAGCCAGTGCTAGACCCCAGAGGAATTCAGGAAAGGCCCAATATCAGGCTAGCCCCCCGTCCTACCCTGGAACGATTACGCCAGGGGCCTGTCCTTTTCTATGATAACGGCAAGTTATCATTCCGTAACTGCGGTGAGATTTTTGTACGAATTAAAGAGAACCTTGCTAAAGAAGGAATCAGCAATTTCCTCGATTACAGTGAGACGGTTCGAGGGAAAACCAACCAGGAATTAAAAGACTATGCCTCCATGCTGGCAGAGTCAAAACCAGTAGCAGCAGTGCTCGCCCTGGGTGATGTTGGAGTCAGCCCGGCAACAACCATAATAACCATCGCACTGGAAGAACTGGGAGTGCCAAGCGTGTATATAACCGCTCCTCCAGGAACAGATTTAGCCAGGGCAGTCGCTTTCTATCGAGCCGGTCAGCTCTGCCTTTGCCCTATAGATATATACCAGGGCAGCGCAATTGCGGATATCCATCGAGAGATTGACGGACAAATGCAATGTATACTGGAATCTCTCACGCTTCCCTCCGACGAAATAGGGAAAAGAGCCTGCCTTGATTTTAAACTTGATGCTGAAGCCCCGGCGAAAGATGGATTTCTGCGATTCAAAGGCAGCTTAAAACTTGATACAGGGGATATTTCCGAACCAGCAGCAGGTATGGAGGAGGTGATGGACCTTTTCGATTCACTCCACCTGGGAGATGGATTGCCCATCGTAGCACCAACACAGAGACGTTATGAACGCATGCTCTCCTTCTGCCCCTACGAGCCAGGCGAGGTTCTTGCTACCGAAATCGGCCCTACCGGGAAAGACATAACCATCAGGGACGTGGCGATAGCGGCTGTAATGGCAGGATGCAAACCAGGGTATATGCCAATCCTTGTAACCGCATTCAAAGCCCTGGCCAATCCGAAATATAATTTTCTTCAGTCTGTAACTACTTCCCACCCGGGAGGCAACCTGATTCTGGTCAGTGGCCCTCTGGCAGAGGAGTTAGGCATTCATGGCGGACAGGGCTGTCTTGGTCCCGGATTTACTGCCAATATGACCATCGGAAGGGCGGTGAATCTGGCTATTATTAATGTGTGCCGCGCGGTGCCAAATTATGCAGACCTGGCCTGTCTCTCCTCCTCAGCAGAGCTGAGCTATTGTTTTTCAGAAGACCCAGAGCTGAGTCCCTGGCCCACTATTAACGCCGAGCATTATAACTCTGAAACGACAACCGTGTACGTACTTAAGGCTGAGCCTCCTCACGACATAATCGACTTCTTGAGCCAAACGGCTGGTGATTTACTGGACACCCTGGTTGGCAGCTGCACTACTCTTGGCAGCAATAACTCCTATATCCCCGGTCCTCTCATTATAGTTATTACCAGAGACCATGCATGGCTTCTCAATCGTGAAGGATGGGATAAAAACAAGATTCGAGAGCATATTCACGCCAGGGTCCACCACGAAGCACCCATGGTTCGGGGCAGGGGATTAGTCCCTGTCCGCCCTGCAGGTTTCAACGAGCTTCATCCCATTCCTGTTACCCGTTCGCCAAAGGATGTGGAGATAGTTGTAGCCGGTGGCCGTGGAGGACACTCATCGGTTATTCTGCCCTGGGCACTACACAGTGAAGCTATCATCGAACCGGTCCTTCTTCCTGATGGCAAAGTACCGAAAGGTATTGCCGACTTCCAGCAGAAGTAATATATTTTACTGTGATAAAGTATTAGTTTCCCTGTAGCGTAGAGAAGTAGCAGAAGGGCAATAATATAAAAAGGAATTATTACAGGCGAAGGAGGTTTTCCATGTACGATTTATTAATCAAAGGCGGCAGGGTGACAGATCCTGCGCAGAAGGTTGATGGGGTTTTCGATGTTGCCATAAACGGACAGAAGATTGCCCTGGTTGCAAAGGACATCTCTCCAGCTGAAGGAAAGCAAGTCCTTAATGCTAAAGGGAAAATCGTTACCCCTGGGCTCATTGATTTGCACTGCCATATCTTTGATAGCATCCATGGTATCAGCATCGAGCCTGATATTGCTGGAGTGAAGCAAGGAGTAACTACTGTTGCCGACGGGGGCAGCACAGGCCAGGCAACCTTCAGAGCATTCCTCAAATACATTATCCCTCCCTCTAAAAGCGCGGTTTTTTGTTTCCTCCACCTTTGCTCTTTAGGGCAACTGTTGACACCCGAGCTAAGAGACTGGGAAGGGATTGATCTCGATGCCATCAAAGCTGTTGTCAATTCAAATCGTGAAATAATCAAGGGAATCAAATTACGCCTGGTTGGCAATATCGTTGCCAGTGACGGACCCAAGGTGATAAAGATAACCAGAGAACTGGCACGAAGTCTTGGGTTACCAATGATGGTACATATTGGTGATCCAGAAGAGTTGGTCCCTCCAGAGCTAACCCAGGAATTGCTAGGTGTCATGGACGCTGGCGATATCCTGACTCATGTTTTCACCTCCAAACAAGGCGGTATCCTGCGCCCTGATGGCACTATTTTGCCAGAACTGAGAGAGGCCATGGATAGAGGGATAGTCATGGAAGTTGCCCATGGGAGAAATAATTTTAGCTTTGCTGTAGCCAGAAAATGTATGGACCAGGGTATTTTACCAACGGTTTTAAGTACGGACATTAACACCCTGTGTCTTAATGGGCCAGTATTCGGCCTGGCAGCGGTCATGTCCAAGTTCATGGCGCTTGGATTAAGCCTGGGTGAAGTGATAAAAATGAGCACCATTAATCCAGCGCGTGCCCTGGGTATTGATAATAGAGCAGGAAGTCTCCAGTGCGGTATGGATGCAGACGTATCCATACTAGAGTTGAATTCCGGTAAATGGGAGATGGAGGATTCCATAGGCCAAACCATGCTCGCAACCAGTTTATTAACTCCCAGGATGACTATCAAATCAGGACTGGTAATTCCTGCAGAACCTGCTGCCTGGCCTCAGCCTGTAAAATAAAGAACCCGCTACCAATATCAACATGGGACGAAAGAGGGACTATGTTGAGTACCAGCTTTATGGTCTTGCCAATGCTAGCCGGCAATGCTATATTTTAAGGGAATAAAGGAACTAACTCCATATTAAAAATAACCACTCTTTATCTTAGAAAGGAGATTCATGAGCGTATTTGATCAAGTCACCACTTTGACCTTTGATTGTTTTGGCACCATTCTTAATCTGCGAGGCAGCCTTAGTGGTCCCCTGGATAAATTCCTGCAGACGAAAGGCGTTTCCATCAATGGAGATGAGATGTGGACCCGCTGGCGGTACCGCCAGCGTATAGAGCAATATCAGGATAATCTTATAATGATGGGGCACTCTGGCTACCTTGAGGTGGCACGCAAAGCACTGGTTTATGTTTTGAGACAATCCTCTGTCCCCTTTACCGAAGAAGAGATTAAGGAAGTTATGGAAGCATGGCAATTTCTTTCTCCTTTCCCGGAGGCTGTCGATGGTCTAAAGAAATTGAAAAAGCGTTTCCGCCTTGTTGTCTTATCAAACGGAAACAGGTGGTTCCTGGATCATCTGGTCAAAAACCGTATTAAATATGATTTCGATGAGATCATTTCAGTTGAGGAAGTGGGGAATTTCAAACCACATCCTTCAGTTTATCGAGCTACTCAAAGAATCCTTGGGGCAGAGCCATTCCACCTGGGTATGGTTTCAGCCAACACCTTTGATGTAATGGGAGCTCGCGCTTCCGGCTATCGAGGTATCTGGGTTGACCGTTACAATCTACCCTATGAAGAGACTCCTTATCGCCCGGATCTCCACATACACGATTTCACCGAGATGGCGGATGCTCTTGTTCCATGAAGACTTTGCAACAGAACCGCTTTTCGTAAGAGAGTTCTATCTGTTTTAGTTTCCAAGTAGCAGAGTTCCTTCGTTGCTGAAGCACATTTCGTATGCCTCGTCTTCGATTTCCCAATCTGGCTGGCTTTTAAGCTCTGTAGCCAGCGATTGTGAGATATAAATTTTATCCAGATGCAGGGTGTTCTTTATTTTCACCACCCTGGCATCCTGAGGCTCGACAGCCCCTATTGTCTGAAATGCCCATTCAATAGCCTCTCTGTCCGTCTCCCCTGTTGGAGGGACACGTCCTTTCTCCGGAGTCATGGCAGTAAAGCAGTTGACATAGGTAACCTTAAAATCAATCTTATTTACCAATCGGCGGGTAACAAAGTCAGCGAGGCCCATCCCTAAAGCACTGCCACATGTCTTATCGGTTAGGTCAAGCACCACTATCCTGATTATTTTAGGCCATTCTGGCTCAGGACCACCAACAAACATAACCCTGCCAATAATATTGGTGTCAATTCCGGTTCCGCTTATTTCCTTTCCCATCTCGTCAACAATCAGGATATCCATCTTTTCGAAAGGAAGCCTGGGCAGAAATTCCTTGGCCTTCTTTAACAAGGATTTATCTGTTTCTTCAAATAAATCCGGCTTCACGGCAGCAACTATAGCTGTCTTGTCATACGCATTTTCCACTACCCCTAACCCAAATAATATCGGTGCTTCTTTCAAGATATGTTTACCTACAGCGGGGATAGCGATTTGATAGCCCAATTGAACCGCATAACTGTGGGTAGTATATCCACCCTTATGTTTACCCAATCCAATGGCCATCATCTTCAACAGGCCACTCTCAATCTCTCCCTTATACTCTGTATGCGGTTTTATCCTGTTTACCACAACAATTCCATCGGCACTAGCAGCAACTTTATCGATATAAACAGGGATGCCTTCAGGGGTATGTCCCAACTGTACAACTTCCATCTGAGAGATGATGGGGCATTCCATCGTTTCTTCGGTTATTCCAAGGGCATTTAGTATGCCGAGCTGCCCCTCCGCTGTGGCTCCTCCATGACTTCCCATTGCAGGAATGACAAACGGGTCAGCTCCATATCTCTTCAATTCGGAAACAACTGTGGCCAATATGAGCACATTGTCGGTTATCCCCCGGCTTCCTGCTGTTACGGCCACTTTCATCCCCGGGCGAACCCCGGTGCGCAAATTCAGTTTCTGCATCTCTGCGACAATTGCCTGCCTGACATCCCCTATCCTGGGACTTTCCCGTTTCCGCTCAGCAAGGAACATTCTGGGGAATTTCATAAGGGAACACCTCCGTTATTTAAGTCTCGATAAACCATGTTTCACCTGATTAACTACCAATAACAACTACAAGCTGCTCACTGCCTCCTCTATTCTAAACAGCGCTTCTGACAGAGTACTACGAGGGCAGGCGATATTAATTCGCTGAAATCCTGATCCTGAAGGCCCAAAAAGATAGCCATCATCGAGGCCAACCCTGGCTTTCTCTCTCATAAAGCTCCTGAGTCCTGCATCGCCCAATCCCAGTTTCCGGCAATCCAGCCAGATCAAATAGGTGCCTTCTGGTTTGATGACTTCGATTTTCGAAATCTTCTGTTCGAAATATGCCATTAAATAATCAAGATTACCCTGCAGGTACTCCAGGAGCTGCCCCAGCCATTCATCGCCATAGCGATAAGCCGCTTCCATCGCGGTCAGTCCGAACAGGTTCACCCTGGTTACAATGCCATGCCTGGCTGCATTAAATCGGAGCCGGAGCTCCTCATTGGGAATGATTATGATAGAGGCATTCAAACCCGCCAGATTGAAAGTCTTGCTTGGCGCCATACACAGCACGGAATGCTGTTCAAATTCCTTTGATATTGAAGCGAAGGGAATGTGTTTAGCGCCTTTGAAGAGAAGTTCACAATGAATCTCATCCGATAGCATCAGCGCTCCTCCTTCGATGACGATTTCCCCCATCTGTACCAGTTCGTCCCTGGTCCATACCCGCCCTACCGGGTTATGAGGGTTACAGAGTATCATCATCCTGGCACGTGAGGCAGTCGGAGACATTCCATCTTTAGGCGCAAACTTGCTCTTGAGGTCATTGTAATCAATCTCATAATGCATATCCAGTAGTTTTAGCTGGTTATTGGCCACCTGGCATCCACAGTCATGGAGCGCTGACCAGAATGGATAGTAGACAGGACCCTGGATGATGATGTCATCACCGGGATGAGTAAATGCCCGAATAGCAGCATGTATTGAGGGAATAACACCCGGGGTGAACACAATCCACTCTGGATTGATGCTCCAACCATATTTTTGCTGTATCCTGTCTACGATAGCCCCAGTGACTGACTTTTCTGGAAGTGTATAGCCAAATACCTGATGCCCTGCCCTCTCTATAATGGCATCTATGATCGGTTTAGCTGATGGAAAATCCATATCCGCCACCCACATTGGCAGAATGTCTTCCTCTCCAAACAGAGAGCTCACTGTATCCCATTTCATGGAAGCAGTGCCTTTCCTGTTTACAACCCTATCAAAATCGTATTTCATAGGCTACTCTCTCCCAACACCATCAAAGAAGAGGCAAGTCTTCAGTATCAGCGGTTATGGCTTTATATAAGTCAGGTCTGCGGTCCCTGAGCACGGAAGTAGTCTGTCGCAAATGTATCAGCTTCCCTCTATCCAGTTCACAATGGATAACCCCTTCACAGTCTCCAATGGAAACTATCACCTCTCCCCAGGGATCGACGACACGTGACTCCCCAATGATAACGGCATCCTTTTCCTGACCTACATGGTTGCATGCCGCCAGATATACCTGGTTTTCGATTGCTCTTTGAGCTGTTTTCAGATCCCACTGGCGAAGCCAGCCTTCCTTATTCATTGCTTCGACACCGGTGTTCTCGGGCAAACTACTTGCAGCAGGTGACAGGTAGTTGACCGCTTCACAGAAAGGGACGACGAGCAACTCTGCTCCATTCAACATCGCGCACCGTGCCGCCTCGGGGAAATTAAGGTCATAACAGATAACAACTCCTACTTTCCAGCCACACACATTAAAGACCGGAAACTTGGAGCCATAACGATAATATATTCTCTCCAAGCTACGGTTCCCTGGAGGGTGCGTTTTACGATATTTACCAGCTATCCGTCCCTGGGGACTTACAAGCATGGCAGTATCGTAATATATGGCAGGCATTTGTTCTTCATAAATAGTGGCAAGGATATAGGCACTGTGCTGGCGTGCCTTGTCCTTGATTCTGGTCATGGTATAGCCATCATCTTTCTCTGCCATCTGTACGTATTTATAATCCCGGTACATGGCGAAGTAGAAATAATTAAAGAACTCTGGCAGGACTATCAGATCTGGCTTTTCTTTAGCCGCTTCGTCAATAAAATTGCATGCTTTCTCAACATTGGCATCTCGGTCGTCACCGGCATTCATTTGAATAAGGCTGAGTTTCATAGCAGAGTCCCTCCCTAAATGAGTGATGCCTAATTCTAGCAGGGTAAACAGGCACCTTCAATGCAGTATCTTTAGAGGATACTCTATGGGTTTACTCTACTAGCTATTGAATGCATATTGTTGTTTCCGTACTAAAGGACGTTGTAATTGACGTGGAAAGCGGCTTTTCCCAATGTTTGGCGCAGGCACAGAGTAATCAAAGCCTTGCATCGTCTGCCGCTCCAGTGTCTCATTAAGCACGCGCTCCAGGGCATTCACCATAGTCAGGTCCGCATCAGTTATTAAAGTTATTGCATCTCCGGTTTTATTAACCCTTCCTGTACGGCCAATACGGTGAGTGTAAGCATCTACGTTCTCAGGCATGTCATAGTTAATGACGTGTGAAATACACGAAACATCGATGCCACGGGCGGCAATATCTGTCGCTACCAGGATTTTAAACGAGCCCATACGAAAGCCATCAATTGCTGCCTGGCGTCTTTGTTGAGACAGGTTTCCTTGCAGTGAGATTGCACTGAATCCCTCTTTCTTCAAGTGCTGTGCGACACGCTCGGCACGATGTTTGGTACGAGTAAAAACAAGTACTGACTCCGTTTTAGTATGATTTAAGAGTTTCACCAGCAGTGCAGTTTTGAGATGCTGCTTAACTGGATACAGCGCATGTGACACTGTGGTTGCCGGTACTGTGCGGCCTATTTGTACCGTGACCGGGTTATGCAGGAATTCTTTGACCAGGTGCCGGATGTCATCAGGCATGGTAGCCGAAAAAAGTAGCGTCTGATGCTGTTTTAAGATGCATTTCATAATACTCCTGATATCTGGTAGAAAACCCATATCCAGCATCCTGTCCGCCTCGTCAATTACAAGAACTTCCAGATTGGATAAATCGATAGTACCTTTCCAGAGGTGGTCAAGCAATCGGCCTGGACAGGCAACCGCTATTTCCACTCCATTGCGCAGCCTCTGGATTTGTTGTTCTATGCTCACTCCCCCATAGATGGGAATGCTTTGCAACCTGGTTTGCCGTCCCAATTCACTGAAAAACTCGCATGTTTGCACGGTCAATTCCCGTGTGGGAGAGATGATGACAGCTCCTACCTGGCCTTTGGGACGCTGCAGCAGGCGCTGCAAAATTGGCAGCACAAAAGCAGCGGTTTTACCAGTTCCCGTCTGGGCCAGGCCAATAACATCATGGCCCTTCATGATAGTAGGGATTGCTTTACGCTGGATGGCCGTGGGCGTGGTATAACCTTGTGCCTGAACGCCAGCCATAATACTTGGATTAAGATTGAATGATTCGAAACTCACTAATGCTCCTTATATGTGTAAATATATATACAAATTTGTTTTAGATGATTTGGCCTATTCATATAGTAAACTGGTCTCCATTTGTAGTAAAAAGAATGTTTCTTTTTCTAGAAAGGCCTTTTTCAGAAAGCTATTATTTTTATGCATCCTGGTGATACAGCCCGCCATGAAAGTCTTTCTGCGCCAATCTCTCCCCTATTTTTCTCTAGAGGCAGCTTGCCCACATAGACTTGCATATTACGCAATTACTGCGAAGATGGTTGCGTCACAAAGACCACAACCTAAGAGTGGCAACAGCCATTCTTAGGTTGTAAAAATATCAGTATAACTATTTAATTCAGGTCGAAGGGAAGACAGATTAATACCTGCGTCTTCCTCCTCCTCCTCCGGATCTATTGTCCCTACCGCCACCACCATAACCACCACCGCTTCCTCTGTCGCCATACGACCCGCCACTTCGATTGTCAGGACGCGGACGAGCTTCGTTTACCACTATCGTCCGTTCTCCCATAACTTTACCATTCAAAGCCTCGATCGCAGCTTCGCTTTCAGGCTTTGAGGTCATTTCAACAAAAGCAAATCCTTTCGGTCGCCCACTGAATTTGTCAGTTATTATGCTTACTGACGTCACATCCCCGAAAGTCTGAAATTCCTGTTGTAATGCTTCTTCGGTTACCTCATATGGTAGATTTCCTACGTAAATTCTCATTGATTAATCTCCTCCTTGTTTATTAGTGTTTATTTCCTACCTGCCTATTACAGTTAAGCAGTACCAACCAATTATCTTCCCCACGATGAGTTTTTGCTCGTTCTTCAGCATTGAAACTAAACTTGATATTAAAGTGGGGGAGTTAAGATTGATTTGTTCTGATAAAACCTGGACAACCTCCTCTTTATTCTTCCGTTAGAGTCAGGGTCATCCAATACTAAAGAGGAACCAATAAATTTCTGCAAAGCTTGTAACAACCAAAACTGTAACAATTCGAAGAACATTATACACTGAAGAAGATTCTTATGCAAACTAAAGAACAGGGTTGCATCTTCCCCCTGTAAATTAGCCCTATTTTCTATATGATGTGGTACCCCTGGGGCGACTCGAACGCCCGACACGCGGTTTAGGAAACCGCTGCTCTATCCACCTGAGCTACAGGGGCATGGTGGAGATAGGGGGATTCGAACCCCCAACCTCTGCATTGCGAACGCAGCGCTCTCCCAACTGAGCTATATCCCCATGAATATAATCCTAACAAGGCACCAAAGGCAGGTCAAGTTTGCACCAGAGCTGCCCCTTATCAAAAAACCTTAAACGAAGCTAGGCCTTCATCCTTTTCAACCGCATTGCGGCAGCATCCACCGCCAGCGTCATACAATCAAAGGTCGGTGCGGCAGGAGGAGCATAGCACGTCTCCAGTTGAAGGAAATCTTTAACGGTCATCCCTTGCAGAATAGCAACAGCAAAGACGTTAACCCGCTGATGCACCTCCTGCTCTCCTACGATCTGTGCTGCCAGAATTTTCCCATCCTCAGGATTAACCATGACCTTCACATTAATCTCTTTTCCTCCGGGGTAGTATGGAGGCAATGTGGTCCCTTTGGCTTTGCCCAGCACCGGGGTTATTCCCGCTTTTTTCAGTTCCTTTATTGTTGGTCCCACCGCAGCCACCTGCAGGTTAAACAGCTCTGTCGTCCTGTTATTCAGAATGCCTCGAGGCATCTCTTCTTCTCCTCCAACAGCATTAACGCTGGCCACTCTACCCTGTTTAACGCCGATACTACCCAGTCCTATTAAACATGGCTCCCCCGTAACGATGTCCGGATACTCCGTACAATCTCCCGCCGCATATATATCCTTAACAGATGTCCGCCCCTTCTCATCAATCACTATCCCTCCAGTAGATCCGATTTTACAGCCTGCCTTCTCTGCCATCTCAATACGAGCCGTGCTTCCCGCGGATATTATCAACAAATCCATCGGATACTCTGTCTCTTCTCCTGTATCCAGATTTTTAAGAACCACACACTCCATCTTGTCATCCCCCTTGATTTCAGAGACAGTGACCCTCTGTATAAAATGTATGCCCTCCATCTCCGCATTCTTCTGAACAATGCCAGCCATATCTTCATCTATCATACCAGTAAGCATGTGTGTTCTAAGTCTCACATAGGTATCCATGCCCATCCGAGCCAGTGCTTCCGCCATCTCCATTCCGACCAGGCCAGACCCTGCTATCATCCCTCGCTTGCTTTTCTTAGCCCAGGCCATAACCCGTTTCGCATCATCCATATCTCGAAGCGTGAAGACCCCCTTTTTCAAATTTCCCTCTGCACTATAAGCCCCTTTTATTTCAGGTACCCATGACCTGGCTCCTGTAGCAATAATAAGGGCGTTGTATTCATGCAATCGTTCGTCCCCACCCTGCAAAGACCGTGACTTCACTATTTTCTTCTCTGTATCGATGGCATATACGTCCCTTTCAAGTTGCAAATCAATCTTAAATCGCTGGAACCAGGCGGGTGTAAACTCTATCAATTCCTCGAAATCCGGAATAATGTCCCCAAACACATAAGGCAAGCCACATTTGGAGTATAAACTGTAATGTTCGTCGCCAAGTATCGTTATCTCGGCCTTCATATCTGCCTTTCGGGCAAACTGTGCTGCCGTTGTGCCAGCAGCTCCACTCCCAATAATTAACAGTTTCATATAACATTCCCTCCTTGGTTTAGTTTCTATTATTCAGACGCCTGTTAAGTGTATCAAATCTGGCTGCTATAATTAAGGATTAAAAAGCCCCAACTTTGATAATTAGTTGAGGCCAATATAAAAGCTTTAGTTTTATAGGTTAATGGTGGCTCTTTATTCCTTCTCTTTTAGCTTGAGAACTTATCCAAGCATATATTTTATATTCATCGTTTCCTATCTTCGTGTTTAGCTAACACATAGGCTTTCATTTTGTGGCTTCTTACCAGGGTTTAAAGAGGCTTTTATATAAAGTTTGGGTCTAAGATAGAGCTGAGATAATCCCCAAAGCCTTCGTCTGTTTTCTTTTTTAGGTTCTTTAATTCAGGTGTGATTTCCTCAAGGTAATCTTTGTCTTTTGGTATCCTTATGCTCTCTAGCCCGGCTTCCAGCCAGACCTTGAGGTAATTGAATCTACTAGGATACCCCTCACCATACACAATTGCATTTAATCTTATTATAATCCCTCCCTAGCTTTGCCCACATTGCCAGAGTTTCCTTCCACGGCATCATAGATATGAGTTAGTTTATCTTTTATTTCATCATCAATCTGCTCGGGTATCATTTTCTTAATAACCTTGTCTGCAAGTGGTATTTTCCACCAACCTCTATTTCGACCTTTATCTAGGAGGCAATCAAGCCTACTAACTGTCTCTCCTACCTCTATCTCGTCGGGTATGTGATCGCTTTTACCCTTTTTCTCAGCATAGTCCCGAGCAAATTGTAATATGATGTCACGAGGATAGTAATCCTCAAGGTCTCCTTTATCCAAGAACTGGGTATTCGCCTTGGGAACCACATCCTCAGCTTTTTCCCTTACCCATTTGGCATTCCTATCGGCTAAGCAAAATAACTTGAAAGTCGTTCTTTGTACCACCTCTGAACTCAAATATTTCTTGATGCTGCCTGCCCCTTCAGCATCAATGACAAGAATATGAGCTCGTTCAAATGGCTTTCCCATTTTCCTTGCCCAGTCTGCATAGACATCCTTATCTGTAGGTCCTTCTACAACCAAAACTCCATTTGCTAGGAGAAGATCCGAGGGTTTTACACCCAGATTGTAGAACAAATCCGACAGGTTATTAGTGTTTAGAGGATCAATCAGGGAATATTTCTGGCCTGACTCGCTATCTTTATTGATGTAAACATAGAAAATGTTTCCTCCTATGCTTAGAAACTGATCAATAAACACATTAGAGTGGGTAGCAATTAAGTACTGGTGTTTGAAAGTGTCTTGGTTGTCAGCCAGAAAACGCAGCATTTTCCTCTGTAAATCAGGGTGAAAATGAACCTCTGGCTCTTCTATTAAAACTACCTTATTAGAACCGTGACGCACAATTTTAGTAGCCATAGCAAGCATTTGCTCGACACCAGAGCCATAGTGGCTCAATGGTAACAGCAGTCCCCCCGCTCTGATCTGTATATCGCGTTTTCCCCCCTGTCCTGGGGGAAAATTGACTAAAATGTCCCGGTCGTCAGCAAAGATGAGCTCCTTGATAAAGTCCTGCACTCGTGAGAGTATTGTGAGTTCAGCCTGTCCAGCATCACGCAAGTTCGCCAGCGAGTTGACAGTCTCATCACCTGGTTCAATCTTACGAACGGCGACAACATGCACACATAATTCCTTGACAACCTCACCGTAAAGCTTCCCTAGAAATTCTCTGAGGCTATTTTCTATGAGTGGGTAGTGCCTGCTCCAAAGCTCATCATTACAAGGACCTATGATCTTATAAATAGTCTCGTCTTTGAAACCATCTTCCACCAAAGCTAGAATTTTCCTATTATCTCTGTCGAACAGGGTAGGTTCTTTACTATATGCAGGGTAGTCATTGGGTATTTTCACCTTTGTGAGACTGGTATAGAAGTGTCCCTCTCTATGCTCGATAAATCCGCTTATTTTGATAATCTTAGGATAGCCATTCTTACGTTGAAACATGAATAAAACAGGGGGATTCGTATTCCTTTCATCGTGCCCATCAATCATCTCAACTAAAGCCTGGTCACTCTTTTCGATTTCCAGGGAGAAACAAAATGATATTTTCTTGGTTAAATCCTGGCTGAAAAACCAATCCTTGAAGTAGGAAGAATCGCCATGGAAGGCGATTGGAAAATTAGATAAGTTGCTAGCATTTCTTATAGAGAATAATATCAGCTCAACGAGGTCCAAGAGCTTTAGAACGTTGGATTTTCCAGCATTGTTAGCGCCTATGAACAAGTTAAAATCTCCCAACTGAAGGCCATCCTCATTATTTAAGCCCTTCTCACCGAAACTCAAGCAATTCTTAATTGACAGCTCTCGAATCTTCACTTCAAATATCTACTCCATCGCTTTCACTTAGCTTCTAATATTATTTTTACCAGATCGTCTATTTGGGCAAGCTCCTCTTTAAGCTCGGCTTTTATCAATCGGCGGGTGTGGCCGATGCTGCGGGATTTTGCGTGTTGTGGGAGCAGTTGCTCTACCTTTCGGGTACATTGCTCGCCAAGTTGGGAGAGTGCCTTGTGATTTTCATCCGATGAACTGTATTGAGGAATAGGAATTTCTAAAACCTTTTTGTGAATATCCCTGGGCCCCCACAAACCTCGGCTCTGCATTGGTTTCAGAAGTTCATCTACAGTAGGAGAATTGAGAACAGTAGCCAGATAATAAGCCTCTTCTTTGTTATCAGTATCAAAATAATACGTCTTGGATTCTGCCACAAACCCCTGTATTTCAACACTCTGTCCCTCAACTTCAATGCTGATGGGTTTGTCCTCCGCCACGCAGCCACACAGATAGGTAGCAGATGTGGGATAAAGGACTTTATACTTTGCCAAGCGATTTTGGCCTGTGATTCCCTTGATGCGGTCGAGCCTTTGATAAATGTCCATCTTCTCTGCCTTCTCTCCTCTCCGCTCTTCCCACTCAGACTGAGCCTTTTCCAACCAGTTTGCCAGGTTAAGAAAGCCCTGGCTGCGGGCTTCATTACTACTCAAAATCTTGAAATGCTTTCCTGAGGGCAGAAGGGGTAAGACCACCAATCTAAAATCCAAATGACCGAAGGGGACAATGTCTGTGGAAAGCAAAGTGGCATAGAGGAAATCCTTGTCGATGTTTCCTTCAAGTCTTAATCCCTTGTAAGCTGGCTTAGCTTCCTTTTGAGCTCTTTCTGCTGTCTGAACATAAGGTGTGGTGGGGTCAAAGCCGAACACGGGATGAGATTTTATTTCCACGAACCACAAAGAGCGAGGAACGATAGTCGCACCTTCCTTAAAATAGGGCTGATAGAAGCTTCTCAAACCCACGGTGGGCTTCCTCTTCGAAGTGCTCAGGAAACTCCGCTTTCCTATCTGGGTGACAAAGAGTTCCTCCGGAGTAACTGTGAGAGCCTGCTTTGCCTCCGTCAGAGAGGAATTCTTTCGTTTTAGCTTTCCAAAGAAGCTCTGGCATTTTATAGAGCGTCCTGTTTTAATTCTCCTTTTGCCGAAGAACACACAGGCGGGCACATTAAATAGTGGCGCTACCTTTTCTAAATCCCAGACTTCCTCGAAACCAAGGTCAAGGGAAAAATAGGAGCGACGGAAGTTATAATGCTGGTCGGCAGAAAATACGCTTCTAGGAAGGACAAAACCGATAGTTCCTCTTTCCTTAAGGTAAAGGTCAGCAGCTCTAAGGAAGAACAATGTTGCCAGTTCCATGTGAGTTATTAGTTCGCCTCTGCCGGAGAGAAGCCTGTATTCCTCTATAATTTGCCGCTTGAGAAATTTCTGGTATTCACCCTTCTCCACATAACGGTAAGAGAGCCACGGTGGATTGCCCAGAACCACATCGAATTTCCCTTTGAGGAATAGAGGTTTATACAGATTTTTGAGAATGAAAGCCCAGATGGTGTCTCGCCTTCCTTCTATGAGCTCCTTCATCGTCTTGGCGAGATTGTAGAGGGCGAGGGAAAGAGTTTTATCAGCAGCTATTCTGGGAGATGCTTTCCCCAGGAAGTTAAGAAATGTTTTCTCGTCTCCCCCTTCTCTGCCAGCGAAATTCCGAGCAAAGTCCTTTGATCCCTCGATAGCTTCATCGTAAAGTTGGGAGTTATGGGTAAGGAGTTCGGGGATTAGGACTCGCTTCCCATCGATTTCCATCTTGAACCCAAGGAAGGGCATGTCCATGTCCATCTGCCCCTCCATCCGGGGAAGCATGATAGAATCAGCAAGATAAACGGGAAGCGAGACAGGCTTTCTTCTCTTCCTAAGTAGATCGCCTAAGGCAAGCAAGTAATTCGTTTTAGAGATGATTACCGCCAGGGGGTGAATATCTATGCCCGCTACATTTTCAAGAATATGTTCCAATGTATCCCTGGAATTTCCCAGTTGATCTCTCTTGTGCTTTATAGTCATATAAAGGAAAGTCCCCGAGCCACAGGCGGGGTCGAGAACAGAGTACCGGGGATTCTCCTCCAAGGTCTTTTCTACCATACGGTGAGCAAGCCAGTCCGGGGTATAGTATTCACCTAAGTCGTGACGTGTCTCAGGATCAACAAGCTGTTGATAGAGTGTCTTGAGAACATCCTCGGAGAGTTCCTTCAAATTATATCTCAGGAGCAGACTCAGGAGCTTTTTAGAAATATCAAGTCCGATAGCCCCTGAATCCTGCCGTGCTAGCCAGGAGAAGAAGTCCTCTTCCAGGAAATTGGCGATGCGCTGGCCCCGGAAGAACTCTCCGTTCAATATACTGGATATTTCCTCACTTGAAGGAATTAGACTTTTTTCGGTAAGTCTCGCCCAGGCAATCAACTTGGCCAGCGTCGCCAGATAAGTATGCCTGAGGAAAAGGTCTTTGCTTCCGATGACGCTACCGTAGGTAACACGGAGATACCTCTCCCAGTTTTCGTAAATGACCTGAAAGTCACTTCTATCTTCGACTTGTATCAGGGCGTCTTTCAGCAGTCGAAAGGAAAAGAGAAAAGCAGGACTTCGCATGCCGAAGTCTCGTTCAATCTCCTCAGTTCGGGGTGGAAGGATTCTTTCCCTGAGGAAATACCTATCCAGCCAGAAATATGCCTGGTATGGGTCTGGAGTTGGTAACCTGAGCTCATCAACCTTATCAAGCAGGATGTCTTCTGGGAGCAAGGGCTCGGTCAAAGGCTTTTCGGTACTGGGAGAGAATATCTGGAAGTCTATCCCATCTGCTGCCATGCACAGGTAGTTTACCTTTCGCTCCTCTTCTTCGGACCAGAGGCAGGCGATATATCTCTTAAGCTGATCTTTGGCTTCTGGCAGCGTCTTATTCAAATCCCTCTCAAATTCAATCACTAAATTTCCATAAAGATTGTCTACCTTGCCTCTTAACACGATATCCTTTTTCCTGCTCTTCACATATTTTTCGACGCCGTGGAGGTAATCCTCAACGAATTTTGTGTTTACATCTCCGAATATGTCATTGAGAAGTAGAAGGAATCTCTGAGTTTTTGCTGATTCCGAGCCCAGGTGGGAAATCTGTTCAACATAATTCTGGATACTCGCTGATTTCTGGACATCAAACAGGTCAGAAAAGCGAGATGGTTTTTCAGGGATTTTAGGTGGTTCTCTTTTTCTCACTTAAGTTCTCCATGAATAACTCGCCGGGCGATTTCGAAGGCGGCAGCAATACGGATTATCTTGGTATCGCCAAGTCCCTTTATACCCAAGAGCTTTTCCAACGGCTGGCTTGCCATTCCCTTAAAGCTGCCGAATTTTTGCAGAATCTCCTGAGCAATCTCTTCCGCTGAACTACCCTGAATACCAGGTGCTATAAGAATAGAAAGAAGCTCGGCATCAGTCAGCGTTTCGGCGCCAAGTTCTCGAAGCTTGCCACCGGGGTGATGCCATTTCTGAGGCTTATCATTCATCTTTTATTTTCTAAGTTTATTTACCTATCCAGTAATATTCACCAAGTCAACGTCGAGAGGTTTCTCTTTCAAGGCACTAACCTCCATAATAGAAAATTCTATAAGGCGCCTCTCCATTTCTATTTTACACATTACCTAGTCAAACTGTGTCCCTTGAAAACAATCTTCATGGTCGTACCAAACTTATACCTTTTATATAAAGTTCCTCTTTGTTTAACCATACTAAGAAAATGTGCCTCGACAAAAAAGCATTATCTTTCTGTAGTTATTTTATCACTACAACATGCACTTCTCATACAGTCTATCTCAATTCTCTATTTACACAAAACACTGTAGCCCCAATCAGTACAGATGCTTGCTTTAATCCCTGTCACATAGTATATTCTCTAACTTAACAGTTAATTGTGAGAGGAGCTGCAAGATGCCACCATATGTCTTTTTCGAAAACCAATTTATGCCTTTAGAGGATGCCAAGATAGGAGTTTTAACCCACGCCCTGCACTATGGCACGGCCTGCTTTGAGGGCATCCGTGGTAACTGGGACAGTGAGCAGAATAGAATCTGCCTCTTCCGTATTCAAGATCACTATAAGCGCATGCTCAATGGCTGCCACCTGCTAAAAATCAAGCTGCCTTATTCGCTCGATGATTTATGCCAGTTGACTGTGGATTTGCTGAAAAAAAGTGAATTCCGCGAAGATGTCTATATTCGACCCCTTGCCTATAAAAGTTCTCAGGCAATAGGGGTTCGACTCCATGGGCTGGAAGATGCACTGCTTATCATCGTAACTACCCTGGGGTCTTACCTGGGTAAAGATAAGGTTCGTTGCTGCACGTCATCGTGGCGACGGGTAGACGACACCATGATTCCTGCCCGTGGGAAAATCTGCGGTATATATGTAAACAGCGCCCTGGCTAAAACCGAAGCAGAGGAAAATGGCTTCGATGAGGCTATATTGCTCAGCAACGATGGACATGTATCTGAAGGAAGCGGCGAGAATATATTCGTTGTTATTGATGGCACTCTGATAACACCACCCTCACAAGATAATATCCTTATTGGTATCACCAGAAATACGGTCATAGAACTGGCGAAGAAGGAGTTGGGGATAGACACCGTAGAGCGAAGCATCGATAGGAGCGAATTATATCTTGCGGATGAATGTTTTTTCACCGGCACCGCAACACATATTGCTCCAATCATAGAAATTGACAACCGCATAATAGGCACAGGCGATATCGGTAAGATTACCGGTGATTTACAGAAATTATATAGTAAAGTAATAAAGGGCAGTAATCCTAAATATGACAAATGGGCTACCTTCGTTTCCCCTTAAGGTTCCTGCCATACTTGGCCCCATGGTAAAATGACACTATCGGCTTGCTGAGCTGTATATCAAGTTCTCTTAATTACCAACTTAACGGTGCTAGCACACGTCCAATAACCGATAGCATACAGCGCAGTGAAGATGCCGCCGCTGCACTACTACTACACTTCCAGCAAAATAGTTGGCGAAAAAGGGAAGGCTAAAAAGAGGAAATGATTACCATAATTGACTACGGCGCCGGAAATTTGCGTAGCGTGTCCAATGCTATTACAAGTCTGGGATATAAAGCGAAGGTAAGCAGCGACCCCGATGAAGTAATCCGAGCTGAATCTGTCATCCTTCCAGGGGTCGGGGCCGCCGCAGACACGATGGCAAACCTGGAGGAGAGAGGACTGCTCGATCCAATTCGCCAGGTAATCGCCGCAGGGCTTCCCTTCCTTGGCATCTGCATGGGATTGCAGGTTCTGTTCACTGAAACAGAAGAGGGAGGGTTGCATAAATGCCTGGACATCATTCCCGGCAAAGTGAGAAAGTTGCCTTCAGGGCTGAAGAATCCTCATATGGGATGGAATCAGGTACGGCAGCTTTACTCCCACCCTATATTCGATGGAATCCCAGACAATTCATACTTCTATTTTGTTCATGGCTATTATGCTGACCCTGACGATAGCTCTCTCGTTGCAGGAGAGACAAAATATGGTCTGCCTTTATGCAGCGTCCTTATCAGGAACAACTTGATAGCGACGCAGTTTCATCCAGAAAAAAGCGGAGCGTTGGGGCTCAGGATGTATAATAACTTTATAAAAATAGCTGCGTCGAAGCAAACATTCTAAACTGGAACAAGAAGGGAAGGCTTTACCGTATATGGACTATACCCAGAATATGCTGACCAAAAGGATAATTCCCTGCCTGGATGTAAAAGATGGCAGGGTAGTAAAAGGCAGCAGTTTCAAAAACTTGCGAGACGCTGGTGACCCAGCGGTATTAGCACGCTTCTACTACGAAGAGGGTGCCGATGAGCTTGTTCTGCTGGATATAAGTGCCACCCCCGAAGAAAGAAGCACCATGGTAGATGTGGTCCAACGCATTTCAGGGGATATTTTCATGCCCTTAACCGTAGGAGGGGGACTACGAAACATCAGTGACATAAGACATCTCTTGCTGGCAGGGGCCGACAAGGTCTCCATTAACACCGCCGCTGTGCTTACCCCTGCCCTGATTAGCGCAAGCGCTGGTAAATTCGGCAGCCAATGCATCGTGGTAGCTATAGACGCCAAACGTATAGAGGAGAAAGAGCAACCCCACTGGGAAGTCTATACCCACAGTGGCACCCGGGCAACAGGAATAGATGCCCTTTCCTGGGCAAAAAAAGTAACAACATTGGGAGCAGGGGAGATTCTGCTTACCAGCATAGACGCCGATGGACATCGCTCGGGATACGACATTGACCTGACCCGCACTATTTCCGAAGCAGTAAGCATACCTGTCATAGCCAGTGGAGGTGCTGGCACAGCCGAGGACCTGTATCAAGCCCTGGTCGCCGGAAAAGCAGACGCGGTTCTTGCTGCAAGTATATTCCATTACAAAAGTTTTTCTATACATGAGATTAAGAAATATCTAAGGCAACGAGGATTAGCAATACGCATTGAACCAAAAAGGTAGCTGCAAGGCAATATCAAAGACCCCTACCACTTGAAACAAAGGACAAAATGCTTCAAAATATACTTTCAATGCTCCAGTAGCATGTCCTTATTTGGGCTTGCTATAAAGAAAAATAAAAATGCTATATAGCCAGAATAAAGGGGTGGTATAAATGTTAGACAAGAACGTAAAGAAAAGTAAAGAATACATCTTGGAGCTTGTTAAAGAACAAAATGTTAGATTTATCCGCCTATGGTTCACTGATATTCTTGGCACTCTTAAGAGCTTCGCCATAACGGTAGGGGAACTGAAAAGAGCTATAGAAGAAGGTATGGGCTTTGATGGTTCTTCTATTCAAGGTTTCGTCCGAATCGACGAGAGCGACATGATAGCCATGCCTGATCCGAATACATTCCTCCTGCTTCCACAGAGCGCACAAGAAAAATACCCGGAGGCAAGAATGTTTTGTGACATCCAAAAACCAGGGGGAGACATCTTCGAAGGAGACCCCCGGTACGTCTTGAAGAGGAATTTAAAAAGAGCTGCAGATATGGGATACACTTTCTATGTTGGTCCAGAACTGGAGTACTTCTACTTCAAGGACAAATACAGTACGGAGACCATTGATGATGGGGGATATTTTGACCTTACCTCTCTCGACACAGCCACCGACCTGAGCAGAGAGACTGTAATCACCCTGGAAAGCATGGGGATTGGCATTGACTATTATCACCATGAGGTCGCCCCAAGCCAACACGAGATAGTTATGAAATATACCGATGCTCTTACCATGGCTGATAACGTAATGACCTATCGTTTGATTATCAAAGAAGTCGCACTCAATCATGGAGTTTATGCCACATTTATGCCCAAGCCTATCTTCGGCATCAATGGCAGCGGAATGCACGTGCATCAATCGCTATTCAAGGGCAATACCAATGCGTTCTTTGCCAGGGATGATGAATATTACCTCTCGACTATAGCGAAGCAGTACATAGCAGGGCTGCTCAAACATGCACCAGAAATAACCCTCATCAACAACCAGTGGATCAATTCCTATAAACGACTGGTACCTGGTTATGAAGCCCCAGTCTATCTTTCTTGGGCACAGCGTAACAGGGCTGATCTGATAAGGGTTCCCGGATACAAACCAGGCCAGGAAAACGCCACCAGGATTGAATTCCGCTCCCCCGACCCTGCTTGTAACCCTTACCTTGCCTTTAGTGTTATGCTGGCTGCGGGGCTCGAGGGAATCGAAAAACAATACGACTTTGTTGAACCAATAGAATTAAATGTATATGAGCTAAATGAGCAGGAACGAAAGAAAATGGGGATTGGGACATTGCCTGCCAGTCTCTGGGAAGCTATACAGCTGGCAGAGAAAAGTGAACTTGTGCAAAAAGCCCTGGGAGAACATGTTTTTAATGCTCTTATCGAAGATAAGAAATTTGAGTGGGATAAATACAGAACCCAGGTAACCGAATATGAATTAAAACAATATCTGCCTGTACTATAAAGGGGCCAAGACACAGGGAGTCTCCTGGCCTTATCCATCCAATATCATGCAGGAGTTTCTCATAAGCCCTGGATTGTAGTTACTTATTCCAGTGATTCACAGATATGACAAAAAGTCTGAAGGGGATAAACATTATCACCAGGTTGTTCGAAGGAATCTTAATCGGAAAGGAAGTTGCTGATGCATGAGAGTTGTGCCGTTTTCGGAATATATACTCCAGGTGTTGATGTCAGTCGTTTAATCTTCTTCGCTTTGTTCAGTCTCCAGCACCGCGGGCAGGAAAGCAGTGGCATCGCAGTTAGTGACGGTATCAGCATAAAAAACCACACAGGGGCAGGGCTTGTTTCTCGCGTATTTACCGAAGATGATATTGCCAACCTGAAGGGAAATATTGGCATCGGCCATAATAGATATTCGACAACAGGGGCAAGCACCATTGTTAATGCACAGCCAGTGATCATCGATTCAGCAGGCCTGGCACTGGCCCACAATGGCAACCTGGTTAATAGTAAAACTCTCCGAGAAGAGTTAACACAAAAGGGATACAGTTTTCATAGCTCCACTGATTCTGAGGTCATAGCCAACATGATACTGGCCTCACCTGGTAAAGACTGGGAGGACAAAATCAGGTCCGCCATGTACCGCCTCCAGGGCGCCTATTCTATGACCATCATGACCGCTGATAAACTCATTGCTGTTCGTGACCCCCTGGGTGTTCGCCCTCTCTGTCTGGGTACCCTGGATGGAGGTTATGCCATCGCATCGGAAAGCTGTGCTCTGGACCACATCGGCGCCAAGTTTTCCAGGGAAATCAACCCCGGAGAAATCGTCATCATCGACAAGACGGGAATCAGCTCTTTCACTCAGAAAAGTCAGAGGAAGGCTCTGTGCATCTTTGAATATGTCTATTTTGCACGCCCGGACAGCACCATTAATGGCAAGCTTGTGTACAGGACCAGGCAGGCAATGGGAGAGCTGCTGGCTAAAGAATATCCTGTTGATGCAGACCTGGTCATTGGCGTCCCTGACTCTGCCACTGCTGCCGGGATTGGTTATTCCAGGGCATCAGGAATACCTTATTGCGAGGGTCTAATCAAGAACCGCTATGTGGGGCGCACTTTCATCATGCCCAACCAGAGATTGAGGGACCTTGGTGTCGGGATGAAGTTCAATCCTCTCTCCGAGATTATAGCAGGGAAGCGCCTGGTGGTCGTCGATGACAGCATTGTCCGGGGAACCACCACTCCCAAGATAGTTGCCCTGTTGAGAAAAGCAGGCGCCAGAGAAGTCCACCTCCGTATCTGTTGTCCTCCTATTCGGCACCCCTGTTTCCTGGGAGTAGATATGGCCACGGAAGGGGAACTCATCGCCGCCAGAAAGAGTATCTCAGAGATCAAGGAATATCTGGAAGCTGATTCGCTTGGTTATCTCAGTCTGGAGAGCTTGATACAGGCGATAGGATTACCCAGAGATACCTTCTGCCTGGCTTGCTTCAATAACGATTATCCCATACCAGTACAAAGAGAAATGCCCAAACTTGCCCTGGAAACAGTATCAAGCCCTGACAGGTAAGGAGGAAACAGTTACGAAAATCGGTGTATTAGCTCTACAAGGAGCCTTTATAGAACATATCGGCATCATACAACAATTAGGGGCGTTGCCTTTGCCGATTCGTTTGCCTGATCAACTTAAAGGTTTGGATGGCCTTATTATCCCTGGTGGGGAGAGCAGTACCCTCCTTAAGCTAATGCACAGCTTCGGTTTATTCAATGTCTTACGAGAGCTAGTACTGGACGGATTGCCTATTTGGGGTACATGCGCCGGGTTGATTTGCCTGGGGCAAACTACTTCTCGTCATGATGAAGCTACTCTGGCAGTTATGGACATTAATGTTAAACGTAACGCCTTTGGCAGGCAGACAGAAAGCTTTGAAACTGACCTTGATATTCCAGTCCTGGGAGACAGCCTTTTTAAAGCGATATTTATTCGCGCTCCAGCTATCACAAAAGTAGGCCCGATGGTGGAAGTACTGGCCAAGCTACACGACGACACCATTACCGCCGCCAGACAAGAAAACATGCTAGCAACGGCTTTTCATCCGGAGTTGAGTGGCGACTTCAGGTTTCACCAGTATTTTATCAGGGAAATCATCACTAAAAAGGATTAAACAAAGGCTAACCTGATAACTATGCTCTTTGTTATCTTATACTATCGATATCAGTGCAAGCACCAAACCAATACCCATCAATCCGTAGAATGTGCATGTAATTACCTTGAAAACCGTCATAAACATTATCCGTCTCCCTTCTCTGCTTCGTACTGCTTAGAATCATGAACCGACTGGGCATTATTCAGTTTTTTATCCAGTTTAGTCTTAAGGTTTGCTCCCTTATTCTTGTGAATAACATTTTTCTTGACAGCTTTATCGATGTTACTCATAGCCTCCACAGCCTCTCGCTGTGCTACTTCTGTTTCATTTGAGGCAATAAGCACTTCCACCTTAGACAGGCTGGTTTTATACTTACTGCGCATCAAGCGATTCCTCAATCTTTTTGCCTCTACGCCCGTTGCTGATTTAATGTTTGCCTTATTGGCTGGCATTTCTATCCCCTTTTCTGAACACAGCCATCACGCTCCCTACTGACTGTATCTTCGACATTATTTTATTCAATTGTGCAACACTATTTATCTGCATTGTAACATACATGGACCTAATACTGTCACGTTCTGCCATTTTAAAATCACTAATGTTCACGCCGTCTTCAGCCAGCACATTGCTAATATCGCGAAGCAAGCCAACCCTATCCCATGAGTCAATCTGAATGTTCACTGGATACAACTCCTCCACATCCCCCCAGCTAACTGCAATTAACCTCTCCTTTTCCTCTTCATTAATAATATTAAGGCAATCCCTTTGATGTACGGTAATTCCTTTACCCTGCGTAATATACCCGATAATCTTATCTCCTGGCAAGGGATGGCAACAAGCAGCTAAACGCGTAGACAGGTTGCCAACTCCCAGTACTTTCACCTGTGAAGGGGTAATTTTTTTAGTTTCCGATATTTCGATCGATGCTTCCTGAGGTTCTAGATCAGCATTTAATTTCAGCGTCACCTGTCCAAGGTGGATGCCGCCTGAACCTAGAGTTGATAGAAAATCATCCGTATTAACAAACTTGAACTGCCGCGCTAGCTTCTCAACTCGTACAGGGTCAATCCCTAAACGCTTAAACTCCTTCTCCAGAAGCTGCCTTCCTCTTTCAATATTTTGCCCTCGGTCCTGCTTGTTGAACCACTGCCTGATTTTATTTTGGGAATGAGATGTTTTAATATAACCAAGAGCGGGATTAAGCCAATCCAGGCTTGGGCCCTTTCCGGTCTTAGCCGCAATTATCTCCACCACATCGGCATTGTTTAGCTGGTAATTCAGAGGCATCAGGCGTTCGTTCACCTTCGCCCCGATACATCGATATCCAAGGTCCGTATGAATTCGAAAGGCAAAATCCAGAGAAGTCGCTCCTTTGGGCAACTCCTTTATCTCCCCCTTAGGGGTGTATACGTACACGCGATCAGAGAGGACATCGTTTTTTACAGATTCCACAAACTCCTCGCTATCAATCTCTTCACGCAGCTCGTTAATCTCATGCAACCAGTGAATCTTATCTTCAAAAGAAGCCTCCCCCTTTTCCCCTCCCTTGTAAAGCCAATGCGCAGCTACCCCATCCTTAGCAACTTGATGCATCTCATTGGTCCTGATTTGTATCTCCAGATGAGTTGTCCCCTTGCACATTACTGTGGTATGCAAAGACTGATAGCCGTTATCCTTCGGATTGGCAATATAATCATTAAATTCCTCAGTTATGGGATGCCAGTAATTGTGAATTGCGCCCAGGGCTTTATAGCAATCGGAGACTGAGTCTACCAGCACCCGGAGAGCAAAGAGATCATGAATATCACTAAAAGCCTTGCCCTGTAAAGCATATTTTTTTATCTTCTGGTATGTACTGTAGATATGTTTCGGCCTGCCGAAAATCGTCGCTTCTATATTAGCCTCATGCAGTTTTTGCTTCAATGTCTCTGTCACCTCACCAACGAACTTCTCCCGCTCCTCCAGCTTCGTAGCTATCAACCGCGAGACCCGGTGATATTCCTTCGGTTCCAGGTAACGAAAAGACAGGTCTTCCAGTTGCCATTTCACACTACGCATACCCAGACGATGCGCCAGGGGCGCATATATATCCAGGGTTTCCTGTGCGATCTCATGTCGTTTCTTAGAAGGTAAAGCAGCTAAAGTACGCATATTATGCAACCTATCCGCCAATTTAATGAGAATCACCCTTAAGTCTTCCGACATGGCCACCAGCATCTTGCGCAGGTTCTCATTTTGACTCCTTGATCTTAACCCCGCTGCTTCTTTTCGCCATCCCAGCCCCCTCAATTTTGTGACTCCATCAACCAGTCTACTTACCTGGGAGCCAAATTCGGACTCAATGTCCTCCAGGGATATACCACAATCCTCCGGAACATCGTGTAGCAAGGCGGCAGCCAGAGTTTCTGCATCAAGATGTAATTCGGCCAATGTCATAGCGGCCTGTAATGGATGGTCCACAAAAGGCTCTCCTGATCGGCGCAACTGCCCCTGGTGGGCCTCTAGGGCACGTTCATAAGCCGCCCTGACCAAGTTCACCTTGTTCTCAGGCAAATACTCTCCAGCCTTGTTCAGTAACGTGCTTACGTCCATATACTAAGCTCCATAATAGCCCAAGCGAAAAATCAACGCAACCTCAATTTCTATGTTACAATGCAATGCTCTTAGAGAAGGTGGCCTGTTTTATAAATTTTAGTCATCTCCCTTTGCGGACCTAACCAAGACAGCCTCTCCTTAACTCTGGGGCAAGAAAAGGTAGTTAAATTGATTACAGGAAATCTGAGATGAGTAAGTTACAGGCAATAGTGATAAACAAACGAGATAATGTGGCTACCGCAGTAACCAATCTGCAGGAAGGTACTCCCGTAATACTTATTATAGGGGAGGGGAGCTTGTCTATTAAATTGCAGGAGGCCATCTCGCTGGGTCACAAGTTCAGCATCACACATATAGAAGACGGCTCAGCTATAATAAAGTACGGTGAAGTAATAGGCTACGCCACCAGGCCAATCGAGGCAGGGAAACATGTGCATGTACATAATGTGCTTGGCAACAGAGGCCGTGGAGATTTACCGAAGGAGGCTATTTGAGTTTTCTGGCGTATCCCCGTACCGATAACTCCTTCGGCGTAAGAAATCAGGTAGGCATTATAGCCACAGTTGCCTGCGCTAATGACGTGGCACGCTGGATAAGCAATCAGACCTTCGGTAGTGTACCCTTCACCCACCAGCAGGGTTGTTGCCAGACAAAACCAGACCTTGATATAGTAACCCGCACGTTAATCTCACTGGGTAGAAACCCCAATCTGACCAGCGTGATTCTGGTGAGCCTTGGCTGTGAGAGTATTTCTCCAAACGAGGTAGCGGAAGGGATATCAGTGACAGGAAAAGAAGTGGAACAAATAGTCATCCAAAAAATAGGCGGCTCTGGTCCTGCCATTGCTGAGGGTTCCCGCCTAGCGCGCCAGTTAGTGAAAAAAGCTTCTCTACTCCAGCGCAGCTCCGTTCCTGACTCCGAATTAAGATTTGGTATTAAGTGTGGCGCCTCTGATACTACTTCAGGATTAGTCTCCAATCCTGCCACCGGTGCCGCCGTAGACCTGCTTATAGAACACGGGGGCAGCTGTGTTTTCGGAGAGACCACAGAGTTCATGGGTGCCGAGCACCTGCTGGCTAAAAGAGCGGCATCTCCTGAGGTAGGGCAGCAGATTTTCGATATTGTTGAGCGAATGGAGAGGCGAGCCATAGATGCAGGAACAGACATGCGTGGTGGACAACCTACTGGAGGTAATATTGCCGGTGGGTTAACTACTATCGAGGAAAAATCATTGGGAGCCATCAGTAAATGCGGTAGCAAACCTATTCAAGCAGTGTACAAGTACGGAGAATGTCCCCAAGGTAAAGGCCTTTTTATAATCGACTCTCCAGGACGAGAGCCAGAAGCACTAACGGGCCTGGCGGCTGGAGGAGCACAGGTTATCTTGTTTTCAACAGGCAGGGGCGCTCCACAGGGCTTTCCTTTCGTCCCTGTAATAAAAATCACTGGCAACCCCCAAACTTATGAACGTCTTCCTGATCATATAGACCTCTATATAGATATCGAAAATGGCTCCAGTCATGGCTTTGCCACGGCTGGCAGTATCATCTATGAAGAGGCGCTAAGAGTCGCATCGGGACAGAAAACCGTTGCGGAGATCACCGGTTACTCCGGTGCTACCAACATATATACCATCGGGCCAGTTATATAGAAGGCTCTCTGCATCGCGTTATGACATTTATCCTTCAAGGTAAGGCTAAACAACAATTTATGTTAAACTACTCTTATATAGACGTGTGATTATATACATAAAAAGGAGCTATCTTGTACAAAGCCCCGAGAGGCACTTCAGATATATTACCGGAAGAGCAAGGATACTGGAGGCATGTAACGGATGTCGCCGCTTCTATAGGTCTTCTCTATGGATACCGCCCAATAACCACACCAATATTTGAAGATGCCCAACTCTTCTTGCGCTCCGCTGCTGTGGGAACAGACCTTGCTGATAAGGAGATGTATGTCTTCAACGATCCTGGAGGTCAACAGTTATCATTAAAGGCAGAGGGCACAGCCCCAGTCTGTCGAGCTTACCTGGAACATGGTATGTTTAATCTACCTCAGCCAGTCAAACTGTACTATATAACACCTGCATTCAGATTTGAACGCCCACAGGCAGGTCGCTACCGTCAGCATTACCAGTGCGGCTTTGAAGCTATTGGGGAGGCTGACCCCATTATAGATGCTGAGTTGATCGACCTGGCACAACGATTTCTTTGCTCGCTGGGCCTATCTGAATTCTCAATCGGGCTTAACAGTATAGGTTGTCAGACATGCCAGCCCCAATACGTTGAGGCCCTGAAAGAATACTATTCCTCATATCTCTCCGAGCTATGTCCTGACTGCGAGGTAAGATTTGTCAGAAACCCCCTTCGCCTTCTAGACTGTAAAAAGGAACACTGCCATGAGATAGCCGATGCCGCACCAAAGACTCTAGATTATTTATGTACTGAGTGCCAGACTCACTTTGAAGATGTACAGCAATATTTAGTAGCATTGGGAATTCCGTTCAGTATTAAGCATCGCCTGGTGCGCGGGTTAGACTACTACTCCAGGACTGTATTTGAAATTGAACCTCTCGAAGAGAAATCTCAGAGTGCTCTTGGGGGAGGAGGTCGCTACGACAACCTCATTGAGCAACTAGGGGGAAACCCAACCCCTGCGGTGGGTTTTGCCACTGGAATGGAGAGGATTATAGCTAATTTACATAAACAAGGAGTTTCTATAGCTTCTTATACTGCACCTGTTGCTTTCATTGCTCATATGGGCAAGGAAGCCAAACTGGCAGCAATCGAGCTCGGTGCCAGGCTGCGTGCATCTGGTATTTCTGTAGTAATTGCCACCGGGTCTAAAAGTCTGAAATCCCAATTGAGACAGGCAAACTCGCTAAGTGCCAGCTATGCTATCATCATTGGTGAACAGGAACTCAGCTCCGCAACCGTAGTCCTGAGAGACATGAAGGCAAAGGGGCAAACTACTATTCCCCTGGCGAATATTGAAAAAGCCCTGTTATAGTATCTATAGAAAAGATATAGTTCCTGGTCTCCTACAGCTCTGGAAACTAGGTGTTACAAATACATTTACTCCTCGAAATATGCTATACTTCTAGCTAGTGGATAAAGCTATATTCATCATTGAGCGAATACGGGCTTTATTCTTACTATGTGTTAATAGCATTTTTAGTCATACTAAGGGGCAATAATGCTGGAGGTTAGTAAAATATGTCCCAAAACCTGATTCCGCCGGATTCAGAACAAAAAAGCAACAACAAACTTAATAGCCAGGAAAACAATAACGGTTATACCGCCGAGCATGTTCAAATTCTGGATGAAATAGAGGCAGTCCGCCTTAGGCCAGGGATGTACATCGGCGGTACCGGGCGAGATGGTTTACACCACCTGCTATACGAAATTGTATATAACAGCATAGACGAGGCGATGGAGGGTCATTGTGACCACATCGAGGTGACTATCCACAAGGACAATAGCATCACTGTAGTGGACAATGGGCGTGGAGTACCTGTGGACATTATCCCTGGAACAGATATAACCGCTCTGGAGGCAGTACTAACCCATTTACATGCCGGAGCCAAGTTTGGCAAGGGAGCTTATCATATATCCAGCGGGTTACATGGAGTCGGAGCCGCAGCGGTTAATGCCCTATCCACGTGGCTACGCGCCGAGGTTAGACGCGAGGGTAATATCTACTTACAGGAATATCAAAAAGGTATTCCTGTGGATTCGATTCGTGTAATAGGAGAGGCGGCTGAAACAGGTCTCACCATCTCTTTTCTCGCAGATGATACCATTTTCGAGGACATAGACTACGACTTTAACACTACCTATCAACGGCTACGTGAGCTGGCTTTCTTAAACAAGGGAGTCCCTATACATCTCAAAGATGAGAGAAGCGGCCAGGAAAAGGTAGCTTATTTTGAGGGCGGTATTGCCAGTTTCGTTCACCGTCTGAACAGAAACAGGCCAGTCATCCATCCTGAGCCGATTTACCTGTCAGCAACCGTTGAGTCTACTGCCATCGAAGTAGCTATGCAATACAACAGTAGTTTCACCGATTCTTCCTTTTGTTTCGCCAACTGTGTGAACACCAAGGAAGGTGGAACGCATCTGACCGGCTTCAGGTCAGCATTAACCCGTGCTCTTAATGATTACTCCCGTAAGAATAACCTCATCAAGGACAGCGAAGCTAATTTCACTGGTGATGATGTACGGCAGGGCTTAGTATCCATTATAAGTGTTAAATTGCCAGAACCCCAGTTCGAAGGGCAAACCAAGTCAAAGCTTGGGAACCCTGAAGTAAGGGGCCATGTTGAATTTGCTGTAGCTGATAAACTAACTCTCTACCTGGAACAACATCCTGACGAAGCCAGGACAATAATTGGGAAATGTCTCACCGCCGCCAAAGCCAGAGAAGCCGCTCGAAAGGCCCGCGATCTTGTACTGCAAAAGAGCAGTTTTGAATCTTCTACCCTCCCCGGAAAATTGGCCGACTGCTCCGAGAAAAATCCCGAGCTGTGTGAAATATACCTTGTAGAGGGTGACTCCGCTGGTGGCTCAGCAAAGCAAGGGCGTGATCGCCGCTTCCAGGCAATCTTGCCACTTAAAGGTAAGATCCTTAATGTAGAGAAGGCAAGCCAGGAAAAAATCCTTCAACATGAAGAGATACGAGCTATTATTACCGCCCTGAGGGCGAATTCCGATGGCGACTTAAATCTGGCCAAACTCAGGTACCATCGTGTTATCATCATGACCGATGCCGATATAGACGGTTCACATATTCGCACGCTATTGCTCACTTTCTTTTATCGCCATATGGTGGATCTTATCAACGAAGGCTACCTTTACATAGCACAACCTCCTCTTTTTCGTATAAAGTCCGGTAAGAAAGAGCACTGGATATACTCAGACCAAGAACGAGAGAGACTAACCAAAGAACTTCAAGGAAGCAAGATAGACATTCAGCGCTATAAAGGATTGGGCGAGATGAGCCCAGAGCAATTATGGTCAACCACTATGAACCCTGCCTCCAGAACACTGTTTAAAGTGCATATCGAAGACGCTATGTCCGTTGACCAGACCTTCCAGATGCTCATGGGAAGCGAGGTGCTACCCCGGAAGAACTTCATCCAGGCCCATGCTCAAAGCGTCAGAAACCTGGATATCTAAGCGCCTGATGCCCAAAGACCAAGCTTTCCCGCGGCTCATTACAGGTAGAGCCTATGCTCTGTTATATATTGCTGCACTTCAGCAGGTACCAGATAACGAATAGATTCTCCCTGAGTAATTCTGCTGCGTATGTCGGAGGAGCTTATATCTATTATAGGCATTTCTAATAGCGTAATATTATCAACTAGTCCCGGGACAGCAGCTTCCAGAGGACTCAAATCTATCTGCAACGAACCCGAACGCGATACAACTACTAAACGGCACATCTGAAGCAGTTTTATCGGCTCTTTCCATAAAGGAAATCCCTTAAGGCTATCGCCACCAATGATAAAGTAGGGATTGCCTATTCCTTGCCTGTCACGTAACTCTGCCATAGTATCTATGGTATACGAAGGACCAGTACGTCTTATTTCCACTGTACAAAGTTTGAAGCTTGGGTTGGAAGAAATGGCTAGCCGTACCATCTCCACCCTGTGATTCGCGGCTGTAATCCCGTTGTTAGCCTTAAACCATGGCTGTCCTGCTGGTATAAAAATAACCTCTGTTAATCCTAACCTGGTTCGTGCTTGCTCGGCGGCAATCAGGTGTCCCGTGTGGATCGGGTCGAAAGTGCCACCAATAATACCCGTAGTCATAACTTTAATTCCTGGGTTTTGGACGGAATATCTTCGTCTCAGACCCCTTCTGATACTCTTCCTCCCCGGTTATTTTTTCAACCATTTCAGTTATTTCGTTACTGAATTGCACCACGCCCTGACCAGTCTCTGCTGATAGAAAGAATACAGATATACCTAATAATTTCAATTCAAGCTTTATCTCATCGATTCTAGATGAGATATCTGGCAAGTCAATTTTATTCACTACGATGACCTTATTTTTTATCGATAAATTCCTGTCGCAGAGAGCTAACTCAGTATCCAAGATAGCAAGATCTTTTGTGGCATCTAAAGAGGTACCATCCAGGAGATACACTAAAAGCCGGGTTCGCTCCACGTGTTGTAAGAACTTATTCCCCAAACCTCTGCCGGAGGAAGAGCCCTCATCGATTGCCGGTATTTCAGCGATTACATAGTCTCTTGTATCACCTCTAACCATGCCCAATACTGGTTGTTGTGTGCTGAAGGGATAGCTGGCTATTCTTGGCCGCGCCCTTGTCATTATTTTTAACAAACTGGACTTCCCGGAATTTGGTCTCCCTATCAGGCAAATATCAGTCACCATCTTATACTCAAGGACTATCCGTATCTCCTGCCCAATATCTCCCTTTTCAGCGTTTCTCGGAGCCTGATTTACCGCTGTAGCAAAATGTATATTTCCTCGCCCGCCTCCTCCTCCTTTTACTACTTGTATTTTGTCACCGCACTTAACCATATCAACAAGCACCGACAAACTCCCATCCTCTTTCATCTCGTAGACAGTAGTTCCTCTTGGTACTCTCAATACCAGATTTTTCCCTGCCCTACCATGTCTCTTCTCTTTGCCTCCACCTAAACCATTTTCGGCTATAAGGCTCCCCTTATTATCAAGATGGGATAAATCCGATAATTTCTCGTCAACCAGAATAACACTATCACCACCTTTACCACCGTCTCCACCATCTGGCCCACCTAAAGGAATATATCGTTCCCTGTGGAAGCTTGCGGCACCATCGCCACCACGACCTGCTTTAACATGAATATTAACTCTGTCAATCATAATTATATTTATATTGGTATCTTAACTAATATATATTTATATATTAGTTATTATATTTGATTCTGTTGATTGTTGCGAAGTATTCAAAGATAGAAAGCCAACACCTCAGTACAAGTATATCAACAAGATGTAACTTGAGGTGATATCCGTTTTCGACAGAGTTTCAACATCGCTAGTCTGAAGAAGAAGAAGACTTTTTTAACTGCTCTCTAATTTCTAGTACCTGGTTATTTAATCGAGCGTCGCTATGAATATTGTCTGCTATCCGCTTATAGCCATGTATAACTGTGGCGTGGGTTCTGTTTCCCAGTTGTCTACCTATATCAGCCAGCGAGAGACCACTATCCACTCTCATTAGATACATGGCTATCTGGCGTGCCTGAGATGTCTTGCGGTCTCGAGTTTTACTGGGCAGATCCTCAGGGAGGAGGTTAAAATAGTTTGCAACTGTTTGGAGTAAGATTTTAGTACTGCGTTTATTTTGGGTTATGTTTGTTAACATATTGTTGACTGTCTGTTGATTAATTTCCATTCCAGTCAACTTGGCCTGTGCCGTTAAGTAGATAAGCGCTCCCTCCAGACGCCTGGAGTTGTTCTGTATTCTTTCCGCCAGTAGTTTCATAATTTCATCACTAATGAGCAATGACATTTCTGCTGCCTTGGTTCGTAGTATAGCGAGGCGAGTCTCAAAATCTGGCGCCTGTAGAGGAAATACAGGACCCCACTCGAGGCGGGATTTCAACTGGCTATTAAAAGAATCCATCTCATCCAGATGACGGTCAGCAGTGATTATGAATTGGCAATTACTACTGATTAAAGTATTGAATATTTGCAGCAGAGAACGCTGGGTTTGCTTTTTGCCATTAATAAATTGTATATCATCGAATAACAGAATATGGGTCTTATTGAACCTGCTTTGAAAGGAATCAAATTTCTTTTGTCTCAATGACAGCACGAAGTCGTTTGTAAAACGTTCTCCAGTTGTATAAATAACCTGTAGACCATTTTCTGCTGCCCTGTTCCCTATGGCATGCAGAAGGTGGGTCTTTCCCTGCCCCGTTGCACCATAAATAAAGATTGGGTTATAGGACAGGCCGGGGTTTGTTGCTACTTCAATAGCGGCTGCGTATGCGAGGCGATTACAGTCGCCAACAACGAAGCTATCAAAGGTATATTGGGAAGAGAACATGCTAGTTCTTGTCCTGGTGCTTGTACCGCCATCATGTTGTCTCGCCATAGCCTGAGGGTGGGATTCATCGTGAGCCCTGCTGTTAATGCTGAACTGGATATTGACGTCCTGACCTACTATATTAGATAGGGTATTTTTTACAAGGGAAGAGAGACGCTTCGTTAGCCACTCAGCAACGAAAGCATTGGGGACGCCAACAATGAAGACACCATCATTAAAACTAGCTCCGTAACTATTAGCTAGCCAGGTGGAGTAGTTAGCCCTGCTGACCTGTAACTGAAGCTCTCCAAGCACCCTTTTCCAAATGTCCTTAGCTGCCTCCAAAAAACCTCCCGAGATGAGAATTATCACTAGCCAAGCTAATATCTGTAGGTTGCTGAATTAGACCAACAAGTGAGGTATTTATAAATTATTATAAGCAGAGAAAAAGAATATCAATAACGGGATATCCATCTCTAGGGGACTTTGACATAACATGAAATTTTGTAGAAAATATTATTGTTATGAGTATTCGAATAATTTTTATGGGAACGCCAATGTTTTCTGTAACTGTGCTGGAAGGATTGCTTCGAGAAGGCCATTCTGTAGTAGCCGTATACACCAGACCTGATAAGCCGGCAGGGAGGGGGCAAAGACTAATTTCTACCCCTGTGAAAAAGCTTGCCACAGAGCGTAATATTCCCGTCATTCAACCCGTTACTCTTAAATCTGAAGCGGTAGTACATGCATTAGAGGAACTAAAAGCAGACCTTTTCATTGTAGCTGCTTATGGCCGTATTCTACCAAAGACGGTGTTATCCCTGCCCGTGCACGGATGTCTAAATATCCATCCTTCTTTATTGCCGTGTTATCGGGGGGCCTCACCTGTTGCCTTTGCTTTACTTGGAGGAGAGCAGGTTAGTGGGGTGACGATTATGTTAATGGACGAGGGAATGGATAGCGGTCCAATTTTGGCTCAACAGAAAGTTGATATCTCTGCTGATGATACTACTGGCTCGCTTACAGATAAGCTAGCCTGTGTAGGGGCCGAGCTTCTGCTGGAGACATTGCCCAAATGGCTAAGTAGCGAAATAAAGCCACAAGCACAAGATAATAGCCAGGCTACGTATAGCCGTATTATTAATGCTGGCGATGGGGAAATTGACTGGCACCTGGAGGTAGTTGAGATATGTCGCCAAATAAGAGCTTACAATCCGTGGCCAGGAGCATATTCATGGTGGAGCGGCAAACGTCTTAAAATATATAGTGGTACTCCCTTTAATATGAAAACTAGTGGCCAACCAGGAGAGGTTATTTCCTTGTGTGAGAATAGAGCTGTTGGGGTGGTTACCGGGGAAGGCTATCTAGAGCTTTGTCACCTTCAATTAGAGGGGAAGCAGCAGATGACTGCGATTGAGTTCGCTAGAGGACATCGGGAATTCATTGGTTCCGTGCTTGGCTGACCATACTATCCGGCAACAATCAAGCTGGCCTGGAGAAAACAAAAGGCAGGAACGAGGCCCTCGTATTTAATGGCAAAGCAGCTATGGTTGTTACAGCCCTATTTTAGTAGATATTTCGCGCATACCCATTATAGTGTCGGAAATCAGGTCTCTCCGCTCTACGCCCAGCATTTCGGCACCTTTATCAATAATGGTACGGTCAACGCCAGCGGCAAACGCCTTATCCTTCCATTTTTTAATAACCGATTTTGGCTCAAGGTCTGCCACGCTTTTTGAGGGCCGTACCAGGGCCGTTGTGGTAATCAGTCCAGTTAGTTCATCGATGGCATATAGCGTCTTCTCCAGGTCGCTTTTCGGTTCAATATCGCTGCATATGCCCCAACCGTGAGAGACGACCGCCCTAATATATTCCTCTGGCCAACCTCGCTCCTCCAGTATTTCCCGACTCTTCTGGCAATGCAGCTCGGGAAACTTTTCATAATCGAGGTCATGTACCAATCCAATGATTTCCCATTTCTCTTCGTCTTCTCCTCGCTTATGAGCTATGTAACGCATCACCCCTCCAACAGCGTACGCGTGTTTTAATAGACTGTCGCTTTTATTAAACTCTTTTAGAAGTGATATTGCTTCGTCATTTGTTGGCACATGTTCCTGCATTCTTGAGCCCCTTTCCGTTTATTTTCATGATTTCTATTCGATAATCACAACTATAAACTGTTTAGTAGTTAAATGGCAAGAAGTAGTACTCAGGCAGTTCCCAGGTAGTATATCAATACTGCAACAGCCTCTACAATCAACAGAGGGGGTATGATATAGCGGTATACTTTTGACAGGCTTGCTTCGAAGTACTCAGTTGAAAGAATGAGGCAAAGGTGAAGAGGGGAGAGGATATAACCAACTTCCCCGCTGATAAACACCAGGAGTAATGCCCATATGTTTACCTCTGAGCCCGGGGAGATAAAAGTAGACAATAAAGGGAAGCAGATGCCGACAAATGCCATAGAGTTCCCCGTGGAGAAACTTATCAGGAATGGTAAAATAACCAAAATAGCCGTTGCAGGGAGTCCAATGCTTTGCATATCTATAAAGAGCTCATCTGCAGCTCCAGACGTTTCGATAGTAGTTTTATATAGCATTACGGCAAAGAGCAGGAGCAAAATCTTAGGATCCAGGCCATATTTAAGGGCTTGTTTTAGGTCCTGCCAGCTTGCCTTTTGCTGTAATGCAAGAAGTACCAGAGTGAGAGGGAAAGCTATTGCAGCATTAAGACCTAGCAGGACAAGAGAGATGAGTAATAAGACCGGCCATGCAGCTTTGAATATACCATACGGTATATTATCAGAATGGTTTTCGTTATTAGGGCGTGGCACTTTAGGTTTGATAATGCTCAGGGTAATTATTATTCCAAGGGTTGCGGCCAGGATAGCCATAGGAATAAGAATTATCATCAGAGTCGTGATTTGTATAGAAAAGATGACACTAGCAGTGATGACGGCAGGATATACCGGTAAGAAAAGTTCCCATATATGTCTAAACCAGTAATTTATAAAGGTTGCCTGTTCCGGGAGTAGTTTCATTCTCTTTACCAGGTCTCGTATAGCGGTTGCGGAAACCAGTGCTCCACCTGGCATGGGAACAAAGCCTATTATCGAAGGTGTCAGTAAAAGGGCAAGCCTGGGCCCTATTCTCTCCATGGTAGCTGCCAGTCGGGTAAGCAGGCCTTTTAATTCCATCAGGCGGCTTAGCGTCATCGCACAGGCTATTATGACTAGCAACTTGATAGTCTGTTCATTGATTGCAGTGCTGAAAATAAGCTCAGGCAGGGAGCGAAGAGGCAGAACCAGAAGCGAGACGACGAGGCTTCCAGCGAAAATGGCCAAACCTGGATGAAGTTTAAGCCTCAGTAATATTATGATTCCGGCAATTGATATCAGTAAAGCATAAGAGGGAGTTAACATATTGCTATAACCATAAAAGTTAATCTATATTGTTCGTAATCAGTGTATAAGCAAGCTATGGCAAGTTATCTTCTTTCGTACGGACAAACCACCAGGTTTTTACAGGTAACACAAGGGATTCAAATAGAAACTGTAACGACCAATGAACGGAGTTTATCACTTATAATCGTTGAATGACAAGACATTATAGTTGGTCATAAAGTGGCGCAAGTCTATCCTTTCAATCGCTTATTATAAATATTCAGAGATGCCTTATCTAGTCATTTCCTGGTGGTAGGCGAACAAGGCAGGAGTTCCACCAGTATGAATAAAAACGACTGTCTCTGTTGGTTTAAACCGACCTTTCCTTATCAGGTCAATTAATCCTGCCATTGCCTTTCCTGTGTACACCGGGTCAAGAAATATGCCTTCAGTTTGAGCTACCAGTCTAATGGCATCTATGCCTTCCCTGGTGGGCAAGCCATAGCCATCGCCAACGTAATTATCCGGGATTTCCAGTTCATCTGCAGTAATCTCTGTTCCGAGATTCAAGAACTTAGAGGTAGCATTTAAGGATACCAGTACAGAAGATTTTGCATCCGTAGTACTACTAAGAATGGAAATACCGATGATTTTATAGCTTGCCTTTAAATATTTTGAGCCTAGTTCCAATCCTGCTTGTGTTCCTCCGCCACCATTTGCCAGCACTACATATTGTGCTTCTACATGTTGTTGTTCCAGTTGTGAGATGAGTTCATCCGCTGCATTAACCCAGCCTGCTGAACCCAGAATAGCTGAAGGGGCTGTGGGAATGCCAGTGGGCATTATACATGGGGAATATCCCTCCGCTCGCATATCTTCTGCGAGATTATTCATTGCCCGGGTCACTATATCACCTGAGCGCTCACGCATGTTGCTTATTTCTAATATATCAACGCTGGAGTCAAGGATATTATGCAATAATAAGTTACCCTGGCTTTCAGTATGAGACCCTTTTAGTAGGATAAAAGCCGGTTTCATGCCTACTTTACGTGCTGCTGCGGCTAATTGAAGACACCAGTTGGACTGTGAACTTGCGGCACTTATTACCGCAGTGTTTCCTTCTTCCCTAGCTTTGCCCAGGGCGAATTCCAGCTTACGGCATTTATTCCCTCCCAATGCTAAGCCGCTAAGGTCGTCACGCTTGATAAAGATGCGTGGGCCTCCAAGAACAGAAGATAGGTGAGGAGCTTCGATAAGCGGAGTAGGGTAGAGTCCAAGGTTTATTCGCGGCAACTTTTCAATAGCTGCTAACATATCGTCCTCCCTAGCTTAACTAGTAAGATAATATAATTCACAAAACAACTTTACAGATTTTCTTCCAAGTTTAGCACTCTTTTGCTTGTTTTGCTGAAGAAATCTTCCATTTCACTATCGCTGAAGGTGATGCCCTCTTTCTTGATATCCTCAGGGATGGAAGTTACTGCTTTTACCCAGGCAGCGTATTCTATATCGTCGATAAGATTAGTCGTGTCGCTGGCAAACATAAGGCGATTGGATCCCAGCATGTTCATCATATACCTCCACGACTTATAGAAAGAGAGGGACTCGCCTGAGCGAATCCAGGAGAGCCATCCCGAGAGATCACAGACGATGTTGAATTTACTTCGGGCAATAGCTATCATCTCCATGAATGAACCATGTCCCGCGTGGGTACAATAAAGGGTGAGTTCAGGGAAATCTACAGCTACATCATCGAAGTGGATGGGATGAGTATACTTGCTCCGGAAAGGGGAAGCCATAGGGCCAGTATGAAAATTCACGGGTATGCCAAGCTCCACACACTTTTCATATAACGGGTAAACAATCGTGTCATTGGGATACCACCCCGCTGCCGGGTAGAGTTTCAATGCCTTAGCACCCCATTCTTTGACTCCTGTTTCGATGATTTCTAACGCATTTGGTCTGCGCGGATCAACGCCAACAGCAAGATAAAATTTGTCAGGGTGGCTTTTAACAATTTCATAATGCTGATAGTTAATTTCTTCTATTGGCAGCCTGCTATCCTCTCCATCGATTACGAGGCCATAATCTACAACGCAAATCATCGCCTTGTCAACACCAACGCGATGCATATTTTTTACCATACTGTCGCCGTTCGGGTCGAGAGATTTCTCTCGATACCTGGCCATTTCCTCGAGAGTTCTACCAAAGCGTGAGGCCTGGAGGGAATTCAGCATATTCCATGACCACTCTGGAAGCCAATCCCTACTTCCCCAGACATGAACGTGTGAGTCTATTATCAATGTTTTATACCACCTTTTCTTGAGTTGAAGTAAAATGTATGGGATACAGAAGGGGATGTCAAGAAAACTTTTGATCGTGCGGAATCACTAATAATTCATACAGGGTAAAGTTTGTTACAGTGTATAATAGCTTCTCCACCAAGAGAGAATAATGTCCAGGGTTTCGATTGTAAAAAAAAGGGAAGATTTATACTCAACTTTCGTCAGAGCGATTGAGGAGCTTGATGTACAGCCGGTCGTCCCTGGCGACTATGTATTAATTAAGCCCAATCTGGTGCAACCGGCTGCACCGGACAGTGGACAGATAACCAGCCCGCAGGTCTTGGAAGCGACAGGCCGCTATTGTCTGGATGCTGGTGCGAGACGGGTGATCATTGGTGAAGGACCAAGTTACTATCAGCCGGAATCTTGTCTACGAGAATGTTTCACTCATACCGGGGTGAGTCAGATAGCCAAAAAACTGGGCATAAAGTGGGTGTTGTTTGACGAACACAGCTATCGCAGTTTCAGGAAAATTCCTGGACGCATCCCCGAGGATTTTCGAGTCAGTGAATTTGCCTTTGATTGTGATAAGTTTATTAATGTCCCAGTGTTGAAAACGCACTTCCTGACAAAAGTGACACTGGCTATGAAGAATCTCAAGGGCTGTCTGAAGAGGGAAGATAAGCCTATGTTCCATCGGGGAGATCTGGCTCGGGCGGTAGTCGAACTTAATAAAATAGTGGTTCCCAGCTTGAACGTGATAGATTGCACAGCGAAAGCTATTGGAGCCATCGGCTCTGTGGATAGCGACGTGCAACAGAACAAGAGAGGGAGCAGTTTTATTATTGCCAGTTCAGATATTGTGGCAGTAGATGCTATTGGCAGTGCTGTTATAGGAATAGATCCTAAAACAGTAAGGACTATCAGGTTGGGCAAAGAAGCAGGATTGGGAGAGGACGACATTACGCAACTCGATATTTATGGCGAGGAGTTAAAACATCTGAAAATCAAAGTTGAGTTACCACAAGAGCAACTGCACCAGGGTTTCCCTCTGCTTGAAATAGCGGCAGATAAGGCATGCAGTGGTTGTATTATTCCTCTCCTTTCAGCTCTGTTTCAGCTTCAAAAACGAGGGGCACGCCTCGAGAATCCCTTGGTTCTATGTCTGGGCAAGCATTCTCATGTATCGAGCAATTCAACACGTTTATTGATTGGTGATTGTGCCTGCAAGGAGAATGGAGCAAGGGAGCATTCCATAGAAGGGTGTCCTCCGGATAGGAAAGAAATAATTAAAGAACTGAGTAAATATATGCACTGGGGGGAGTAGGAGTAAATATACTCAGATTGATTACTGGATATATCCTGTCTGGATGAGTGTTTCGGCGGTGAGGACAGCACCTCGGGCAGCCCCCATCTGGGTGTTATGCGACACAAGAATATATTTGATGCCGTTCTCCAAAACATCATCTTTTCTGATTCTGCCGACCACGGTGGCCATGCCATTGTCGACATCACGGTCTAGCCGTGGTTGAGGCCTGAAGGGGTCGTCTCGAACTATAATCATACGTTTTGGCGCTGAAGGAGGTTCGCTTTCTCCGAATAAGCCGTTGAACTCCCGCATAATCTTTGCTACGTCGTCCACGTTACAAGGTTTCCGGGTAGAGACGAAGACCGATTCCGTGTGTCCTTCCCGAACATTGACGCGAGTGCAGGTGCTACTTATTTTAAAGGAGGCAGGCTCTATACATTTTCCGGAAAAGCAGCCAAGTACTTTTTGTGTTTCGCATTGAACCTTTTCCTCTTCTCCGGGGATAAAAGGGATTATGTTATCTATGATGTCAAGCCCAATCACTCCGGGACTTCTTCCTGCGCCGGAGACAGCCTGCATCGAGGTCATGATGATGGAGTTCAAGCCGAAATTCTGGTAAATAGGCATAAGAGAGATAGCCAGGCCGACGGTGGTACAATTGGGCCCGGGGACGATGAAACCTTTCCAGCCTCGCGATTCTCTTTGAACGTCAAGCAGACGAGCATGTTCGGGATTGATTCCAGGGATAATAATGGGCACATCGTCGTCATAGCGGAATGCCGAAGCGGTGCTGATTACAGGAATGCTGGCCGCTAATCGGGGCTCCAGTATCCTGGCGGGAGCAGTGTCAACAGCAGAGAAAACGAGATCCAGTCCGGTGGCGCTCATTTCAATAGCATTCTGAACAGGCAAATCCATGACCTCTTCAGGAGGATTATCCTGGCAGAACCAGCGTAGTGCGCCTGTCTGAGCATCGGTTATTGCCTTTCTGTAGCTGCTGCTTATAGATCTCTCAGAAGCTGCCAGGGCAACAAGCTCAATCCATGGGTGACTCTTGAGGGCAACGATGAATTGTTGTCCCACTATACCCGTAGCTCCTATTATTGCAGCTTTCAGCACGGTTGCCTCCAACTAAACATGGTCGGGGCGAGAGGATTTGAACCTCCGACCTCAGCGTCCCGAACGCTGCGCGCTGCCAGACTGCGCTACGCCCCGATGTTTGAATTAGTGCAATTATAAGTGCTTTAATTACCATATAGCAACTTTTATTCTGATGTTTTGACGATGCTTGCTTAATACGGAGGGGATAATGGCACTGGTTGTTCAAAAATATGGGGGTAGCTCACTGGCTAATAGCGGGAGAATTCGACTGGTAGCTCAGCGTGTAGCGGAAACCAGTGATGGTGGCAACCAGGTAGTAGTGGTAGTTTCTGCCATGGGGGACACTACAGACGAATTAATCGAGCTGGCTTATCAGGTTGCCAAGCAGCCAAAAGAAAGGGAAATGGATGTATTGCTTTCCACGGGGGAGTTGATTAGCAGTACTCTTCTGGCGATGAGCCTGGAGTCTTTGGGTTATAAAGCGATAAGTCTTAGTGGTGCCCAGGCGGGCATTAAAACGGACTCCACCCATAATAGGGCTCGTATTATCAGTGTGAGTACCAAGCGAATACTCAAAGAGATTGAGAAGAATAATATTGTGGTAGTAGCGGGGTTTCAGGGGATTAACCAGGAAATGGATACTACTACTTTAGGGCGAGGAGGTTCTGATACGACTGCAGTTGCTCTGGCTGCCAGTCTGAAAGCTGACAGGTGCCAGATTTATACTGACGTGGAAGGAGTATATGCCGCAGACCCCCGAATAGTCCCGGGGGCGGCTAAACTGGAAGAGATTGGTTATGATGAGATGCTGGAAATGGCCAGCAGTGGAGCTAAAGTAATGCACCCCAGGGCAGTGGAACTGGGAGAGTTGTATAATATACCAATATTGGTGGCTTCAAGTTTTAGCGAAACATCAGGGACAATCATTCGCGAGGAGACATCTATGGAAATAAGAAACAAAGTGAGAGGGATTGCGCATGATGCCAATGTGGCCAGAGTAACTGTGCTGGGAGTTCCAAATCGTCCTGGCATTGCATCCGCCATTCTGGAGCCACTAGCTAAAGCGAATGTAAGCGTTGATACCATAGTTCAGAATATCAGCGTTGGGAACACCACGGATTTCACGTTTACCGTGGGCCGAAGTGACCTGGCTAAGGCTAAGGCTATCGTGGATGCACTGATTGAACCTCTGGGCGCCAGAGAAGGCGCTACTGATTCCACTCTGGCAAAGGTGAGTATAGTGGGAACAGGAATGCAAAACACGCCAGGATATGCAGCCATGATGTTCCGCACGCTTTATGAACAGGGAATCAACATTCAACTAATCAGCACCTCAGAGATCAGGATAACTTGTATCATATCGGAGAGCGATGTAAAAGTTGCAGTCCGTGCTCTATATGAATCATTTGAAGCTGAGATTGCAAAGTCATCAAGGGCTTAGTATAGGATATAATTAATGTTTGTGGAGAATAAATGACATATCAACAAAGAGAAGAACAAAGTAAGCTGGGACAACGGCAGAGCGAGGAAGCCGTGGAACTGGCCATGCGTGGTTGCTGGGAAGAGGCAGCCGTGGTGAATCAGGGCATAATTGAAAGTACGCCTGGCGACGTCAGTGCTTACAATCGTCTTGGGAAAGCTTTGTTCGAAATGGGAGAGTTCCATCGGGCAATGGAGGCTTATGGCAACTCGCTGAAATTGGAGCCAACTAATGCTATTGCGATAAAGAACCTTGCTCGCCTTAGAGAGAGGCTAGGAATAACGGTAGAAAGCTCCAGTGAAGTTACAGGACAGGTGCCTCAACCTGTCAGCGTGAGTATGACTGAACAAAACATTGTGGCAAAGGGAATAGAGGAGAGCATTAAGGAGAAGAAAAGCAGCGAAGAAGAAGAGGGAACTTTTCCGGAAGGCTTTTCCTCACTTGATTAGCCTCGTTAGACGTAAAGGAGAATAATTGGAGGATCAAATGGAGACCACTGCGGAGAGGCCTATCGATATAGAACAGGAAATGAAAAGTTCCTATCTTGACTATGCGATGAGTGTCATAGTCTCCCGGGCACTGCCTGATGTGCGTGATGGGTTAAAGCCTGTACAGCGCCGTGTACTTTTTGCTATGAATGATCTTGGCATGCATCACAATAGCTCTTATAGGAAGAGCGCCAGGATAGTCGGAGAGGTCCTTGGGAAATACCATCCACATGGAGATTCCTCGGTGTACGAGGCCATGGTGCGCATGGCTCAGAAATTTTCTTTGAGGCATATGCTGGTCGATGGGCAGGGTAACTTTGGTAGTATTGATAACGATCCTCCTGCAGCCATGAGGTATACCGAAGCCAGGCTGTCCGAGATAGCAGAAGAGATGCTGGTAGACATTGATAAAGAGACAGTTAATTTTGTTCCCAACTTTGATGATTCCTTGCAAGAACCTTCTGTCTTGCCGGCCCGGATACCCAATTTGTTGCTTAATGGCGCTTCTGGTATAGCCGTAGGGATGGCGACAAATATTCCTCCGCACAACCTTGGAGAATTGTGTGATGCGCTTGGCTATTTAATTGATAATCCCGAAGCGGATGTAGCTGAACTGATGCAGTTTGTCAAGGGTCCCGATTTTCCGACAGCTGCCATGATTATGGGGCAGGAGGGGATAAGAAGCGCTTACGCCACCGGTAAGGGAAAGGTGGTTATTCGTGCTAGAACCAGGGAGGTGGATGTAAAAGGAGGAAGAAGGCAAATAATAGTCACTGAATTGCCCTATCAGGTGAATAAGGCAGCTTTAGCTGAACGCATAGCAGAGTTAGCCAAGAACAAGAAGCTGGTTGGTATATCCGAGATACGCGACGAGTCAGACAGGGAAGGAATGCGTCTGGTTATTGAACTAAAGAGAGATGCGCAGTATCAGCGGGTGATCAATAACCTGTATAAGAATACCTTGATGCAGACCACCTTTTTCGTCAATATGGTTGTTCTGGTCGATGGAAGGCCGAGACTGGCTGATCTTAGAGAGGCGTTGACCTGTTACATTGATTTTCGACATGAGGTTATTACCAGGCGTTCTCAATTTGAGTTAAAGAAGGCAATGAGCAGGGCTCATATACTTGAAGGGTTCCTGATAGCCCTCGACAACATGGATGAGGTAATCAGGGTTATTAGAGGATCCGAGACCGTTGAAGACGCTCGGAATAATCTTATAGAAGTCTTCACTTTATCCCAGCTTCAGGCACAAGCTATTCTAGATATGCCCCTCCGCCGATTAGCGCATCTTGAGCGGCAAAAGATTGCCGATGAATATACAGAGGTTCTAAAGAACATCGCTTACCTGGAAGATCTGCTGGCTAATCCGAGGAAGGTACAGTTTCTTATTAAAGAAGACCTCGCACAATTAAAGGCAAAGTATGATGATGGGCGCCGTACCGAAATCATCAGTGAGGAAATTGTAGATTTCCAACAGGAAGACCTTATTCCGCATGAACGTGTAATAGTGACCCTTAGCCGCAATGGTTTTATCAAAAGGATGACAGCAAGCACGTATCGTCAACAAGGCAGGGGAGGCAAAGGAGTAAAGGGGATGGTAACCCGCGAAGATGATGCGGTGAAGCAAATGATATCGATTGATACCCATGACAATATACTATTCTTTTCCGGTAAAGGAAAGGTGTATTGTCTGAAAGGTTATGATATTCCCGAAAGCCTGTCACGAACAGCTAAGGGAACCTCTCTGGTTAATCTAATTCCTATTAATTTGGAGGAGGGAGTAACAGCTATGCTGGAAGTCAAGGATTTTCCTCCGAACCGTTTCTTATTAATGGCCACCGGAAAGGGATTGATAAAAAAGACATCCCTGGATAAATTCTCCGCAATTCGAAGAAATGGTGTAATTGCTATGGGTTTAAGGAAGAATGATGTGCTGATATCTGCCAAATGTGTATCTGATGCTGGTGAGGTGGTGATGGTCACCCATAAGGGCAGGGCTATCCGTTTCAAGGTGGATAATCTGCGCACAGCCTCGCGTACCAGTGGAGGGGTACGGGGCATACGCATGGATAGTGATCAATTAATTGGTATGGATGTAATCTTCCCCCAGTGTTATTTGCTTACGGTAACAGAGAATGGATATGGCAAATTAAGCGCAGCAGACCATTATCCTATTCATCAACGAGGAGGGAAGGGGATACAGACACATAAGGTTAGTGATAAAACGGGCCTTATAGCAGCAGCCTGTCTGGCGACAAAGGATGAAAAGGATTTGTTAGTATCATCAGTGGACGGGAAGGTTATATGTACGTCCATCGCCGAAATCTCTGTTAAGGGACGCCGAACTCAGGGGATGAGGGTAATGGGGCTAGATGAAGGGGACAAAGTGGTGTCGATAACAACACAACCAATACATGACCAGCAACAGTTGATTTAGAACGGCCCGTGTGGTTGTAGTACAGGGATAAAGAGGTAGTGACAGGGTAAAAGTGCCATGCTGTTCGGATAAGTTGTACTTTCTACGCCCAGTCGTATGGTTGATGTCTAGAGTTGCAGTTATTCTCCCAGCGTTGTATTCCACAGGCTTGACAGTTTCCCTGGCGGCAGTCTTCTGTAAAATCCTGTTGCCAGGTTTTTTGGTACTCTTTCTTTAGAAACCCGGGTGTGACACCGACATCGATATGACTCCAGGGCAAGAGTTCTGCTACCTCTCGTTGCCGATTGGCGTAGAAAGAGATGTCGAGTCCACAGGCATTGAAAGCGTCAAGCCAATTCTGGTAATTGAAATGTTCACTCCAAGCATCAAAGCGGCATCCTGATAGCCATGCGTTGTAAATGACTTTGCCCAGACGGCGGTCGCCACGGGATAGGGCCGCCTCGACCTGGCTGTTATGGATGGCGGCCCAGGAGAATCCCACACTTAAATGTCGCAGCCCTCGCCTTAAAATGTCATGCTTGGAGAGAAGACTAGCCTCTGTATCCTGTGCCACCCACTGGAAGGGGGTATGAGACTTAGGGATGAATACAGAGGCGCTGATTTGCAGTCTGAATTTTCTGTCAATTCCCCGCACCTTTGCTATCAGTTCAACGATACTCCTTACGTCCTCTTCGTTTTCATCGGGTAATCCCAGCATGAAATACAATTTGAATTTTGTCCAGCCTCTATTTACAGCAGTAGAGATAGTTTCAAGCAGCATCTCCTCGGAAATGTTCTTGTTAATCACGCGTCTCATCTTTTCATTCCCTACTTCGGGAGCAAAAGTCAAGGTTAGTTTGTGGCGTGAAGGTAATATGCTCATAAGGTTGATGGTGTTTGTATCGAGGCGAAGGCTGGGTAAAGAAAAGGTAAGGTTCTTTCCCCAGTGCTGATGGGACAACCTGGTAATAAGCTCGGTGATATCAGTATAGTCACCGGAGCTGAGGGAAAGCAGGGATATTTCTTTATAGCCGCAGTTCTGTTCCATGCTATTTACTGCCTCTTCTATTTCCTGCAAGGGGCGCTCTCTGATGGGACGATATATCATTCCTGCCTGGCAGAAGCGACAGCCGCGTGTACACCCCCGCTGTATCTCGATATTGCCGTGGTCATGCACTATCTCAATATAAGGCACTATTGGGTTGGTTACCGGCGGAGGCAGCTTGCTTAGTATCCTACGCTGGATTACAGGTTTAGCTCCGGCAGGTACCGGGTAAAATTTTTGCAGAGTGCCATCCTCTTTGTATTTAACCTCATAGAAAGAGGGAATGTATATTCCATTGATCCTGGCGGCCTGCAACAGTAACTCTTCCCTGTTTCCTTTATGTGACTGGAGGACATCCAGCAGTTCGAGTATTACCTCTTCCCCTTCACCTATGACGAACAGGTCTATGAAATCTGACATTGGCTCGGGGTTCAATGTGCAGCTACCGCCAGCGATTATCAGCGGAAAAGAGCCGTTTCTCTGGGATTTCAGGGGGGGGATTTGTGCCAAATCCATGATGTTTAGCACGTTGGTATAGGTGAGTTCGTAGCCGAGGGAAAAGCCGATGACATCGAAGTCACGCAGTGGTCGTTTGGATTCCAGGCTGAAGAGAGGGATGCTCTGCTCACGGAGCTTCGCCTCCATATCTAACCAGGGGGCATAGACCCTCTCGGCGAGAACACCGGGCTGCGAATTCAGCAGGTTATATAAAATAGGCAGTGCCAGGTTTGAAGCACCAAGCTCATATGTTTCAGGATAACACAGGACGGCCCGGAAAGGAGTCTGTTCCCAGTCTTTTACGATGCTGTTCCATTCATTTCCGGTGTAACGTGCAGGTTTGGAAACCTGGTTTAAAATAGCGTCGATGTTATTCGTGCTGTTTGTCACAGGCCATTATAGCGGCTTATCGACTTATTCTTCAAAGCAGAGGACATGCTGCACATGTTGTAAACTAACCCGCTTGCCACTGTGCATGGCGGCTTTTGAAGCTATTCCGGAGGGCTGGGCAGTATTTTTCCAGAGAATAATTGTTAAGGTTGACGGAGAGAAATAATTACGTTAACCTATTATGCAAACAGGTTAACGATATGAAAGCAGCTATATTAAGTTTTTTACGTAATAACAGAGAAGAGGTCTCAGGGGAAGTATTGAGCAAGGAACTGGGCACTTCCAGAGTTTCAGTCTGGAAACATATCAACGGTTTGAGAGAGGCGGGATATGTAATAGAGGCTTCATCCAGGGGGTATCGCCTGGTGTCTTCTCCAGACTTGCTACTGGGATGTGAGTTTCCCGAATGGGAAAAGAGGGTTCAGCATTTTACTAGTATCGGTTCTACCATGGACGTTGCCCGAGGATTGGCGGAGAGAGGGGTTGAGGCGGGAACCGTGGTGGTGGCTGAATCTCAAAATAGCGGAAGAGGGCGTTTGAGCAGAGAGTGGTTTTCTCCTCGGGGAGGGATTTATTTCACCCTTATATTAAGACCAGAGATAGCACCTGCATATGCGCCAAGGCTGAACTTAATGGCATCGGTTGCCGTAGCCAGGACACTGAGAAACCTCCTGGGCTTGGACGCCAGGTTGAAATGGCCAAATGACGTTTTGGTTGAAGGAAGGAAGGTGTGTGGCATACTGGGGGAGATGGGAGCCGAGGTGGATGCCGTAAAGTTTATAAATATAGGGGTGGGTATTAACGCCAATCTCTCCATTGCCAGATATGGGGCGAAAGCTGCTTCGCTGAAGGAACTTAAAGGTGCGCAGGTGTCCCGAAAGGATATTTTTAACTCGCTGCTAGGGGAATTACTCCGACAACAGTCTTTGTTGACCACGGGAGAGCTGCTCGAAGAATGGAAAAATCTTTCAGATACGTTGAATCGAGAGGTAAGGATTGAAGCTATTGGTGGAGGGATAGAAGGGAGAGCGGTGGATATCGATAGCAACGGGGCACTGATTATTAAAGGAAAGGATGGCTCTTTGAGAACCGCTGTCGCTGGTGATTGCTTGCATCTTTAAGAGAGACGAGGTACCGTGCAGCAATTAATAGTAGTTAGTGTTTATTTTACGGTACTGCTGGGAGTGGGGTGGTGGAGCAGGGGCAGGGTGCAAAGCCGCGATGGGTTTTTCGTTGCCGGGCGTAAGGGGACCACGTTACTGGTCACAGGTTCGTTGCTGGCGACCGTTGCAGGCGGGTCGGCAACAGTAGGAGTAGCTGGCTTGGGCTTTGAGCAGGGATTGACAGGAGCCTGGTGGCTTCTGGTTGGGTGTATTGGTCTCTCCGTTCTTGGTTTCTTCTTTTCTGCCAGGGTCAGAAGACTTGCCCTCTATTCTCTGCCTGAGTTGGTGGGCAGGCAATATGGGGAGCGGGTGGCACTGGCATCTGCTGTTCTCATTGTTGTTGCCTGGACCGGGGTGGTGGCGGGACAGATTGTGGCTGCCGGGAAGGTTCTGGCTATTTTAGGAATGGGGACTGCTTCCTCCTGGATGATTATCTTCACCATAATCCTTATAGCTTATGCCGTATTGGGGGGACAGCTATCCATACTGCTGACAGATGTATTTCAGGCAGTGCTGCTTTTTATTGGAATTTCTATAGCGGCAGTGATGGTATTAACGCAAGTAGGGGGAATAAATGAGTTGAGATATTCTCTTCCCGTGGAATCTTTTTCCTTTCCTTTGAATTCCCAGTTTGGCTGGAAGAATTTACTTACGCTTCTGGTGTTGGTAGGGACAACTTATGTGGTAGGCCCCGATATGTATACACGGCTCTTTTGTAGCCGAAATGAGAGGACCGCTCGAAATTCGGCTCTGCTGTCGGCCTCTCTATTATTACCGCTGGCATTTGGCATAGTTTTAATCGGCATGGGAGCCAGGGTGCTGTATCCATGGATTCCCGCAGAGCAAGCTTTCCCGCAAGTGATAAAGGAGATGTCCTCTCCTATATTAAGTGGCTTGATTATCGCAGCTTTGCTAGCCGCTCTTATGTCATCAGCTGACACTTGCCTCCTTAGCCAGAGTATCATATTGACTGAGGATATTTTAAAACGTATTCGTCCGGCGATTGACGAGGGAAAGACGGTCTTGCTCGCCCGGATTAACCTGGTAGTGCTTGGATTTCTGGCACTTGGCCTGGCACTGGCCCTAAAAGGGGTTATTACATCTCTTCTATTTGCCTATACTATCTTTAGTAGCGGCCTGGCAGTGCCGGTGATTGCTGGCTTCTTCCGAGAGAAGCTAAAATTGACCCCTCAAGCAGCTTTGGCAGCCTTGATAACAGGTGGAATGGTAGGGTTGCTGGGGAAGATACCAGTGCTTGAGATTCCTCTCAAGGAGGACCTGGGGCTTATCGGAGTGGCGATAAGTGCGGTAGTTCTTTTCTCTCTGAGTTTCCTTTCGAGGGGAAAGATATTGGCTGCTGGAAGGGGATAGAGTACCCCGCAAGACCAGGATTCATGTATAATAACGAGTTACTATGGTGGTTCCCACTGGTATTGTTTTCAGCAGGATAAAGAAACAGAGATCCAGGTTCATGTTGTTGTATCAGCAAAGCGGTTCTGTGAGGTTGTGGGCGTGAGCGGGGGAGATAGTCCAGAAAAGCAGATTACGCCCTTAGTCGTTGTCCTTTCCGGTCCCTCGGGAGTGGGTAAAGATACAGTACTCATCAGGATGAGGCAATTGCAGTGTTCGTTTCATTATGTTGTAACCGCTACAACACGAAGACGTCGGGGAAGAGAAAAAGATGATATTGATTACCATTTTCTATCCCAGGAGACCTTTCAGCGGATGATAGACAAAGGGGAATTCCTGGAATGGGCGAATGTCTACGGGAATTTCTATGGAGTTCCGAAAGAAGAGATGAGGCAGGCACTGGCCAAAGGGATGGATGTAATGATAAAGGTGGATGTGCAGGGTGCTGCCACCATTAAGAAGCAGTTACCTCAGTCGGTATGTATCTTCCTCAATCCTCCGTCCATGGAAGACCTGGAGAACAGGTTGACGGGGCGTCATAGCGAGGCCCCCGCTGATTTAAACTTGAGGTTGGGCAAAGCCAGGAAGGAGATGCAGGATCTATCATCTTTTGATTATGTGATAACAAGCCATAAGGGCAAGATAGATGAGGTGATATCTCGTATTGAAGCCATAATTATTGACGAGAAGCAGCGAGCCAGGCCGGGGATAATTAACATCTAGTCTATGGGCAGGACTGTTTGTGGTAATTATCTATGCTTTTCTCCTTGTACTTCTAGCCCTTTGAGCCTGGGAGAGCAGCTTCTTTCTGAGCCTGATATTTTTAGGTGTTATTTCTACCAATTCATCGTCATTAATAAAATCAATGGCCTGCTCCAGACTCAGTTTAAGAGGGGGAGTCAACTTCACGGCAATGTCGGAAGTGGATGATCGTACATTGGTCTTCTTCTTTTCTTTACACACATTGATAGCTATATCCTGTATTCTTGAACTAAGCCCAATTAGCATGCCTTCATAGACCTGTGTGCCAGGTTCTACAAGGGTGCTACCGCGCCCTTGCGCATTGTTCAGTCCGTAGGTAACAGCTATACCGTGTCCTGCCGATACCAGCGCCCCACCACGGGATGAAAATATATCTCCACGACAGGTCTGATAATTAAGAAAACCGGTATTCATAATACCTTCCCCTCTGGTAATAGTGATGAAAGAATTGCGGAAGCCAATAAGCCCTTTTGTAGGAATATAGAATTCTAAATGCACATTACCGTATCCGTCGCTGTGCATATCCGAAAGCTGGGATTGCCTCTTGCTAAGAGTCTCGGTAATAATTCCAATATAGGCGTCTTTGGTATCTATGGAAAGAACCTCCACTGGTTCCATGAGCTTGCCATCCACTATTTTAGTGATGGCTTCTGGCTTGGAAACTTCAAATTCATAGCCTTCCCGTCGCATAGTTTCGATAAGAATAGCCAGATGAAGTTCACCTCTCCCTTTTACCAGGAAGACATCCTTACTAGCAGTATCCTGTACCCTGAGACTGAGATTAGTTTCAAGTTCTTTATGGAGTCTTTCTCGTAACTGGCGGGAGGTATAGAAGTATCCTTCTTTGCCTGCAAACGGTGAGTTATTTACCCCAAAGGTCATCTCTACTGTCGGTTCGCCAATTTCTATACGTCGCAGGGCCTCAGGTTGATCAACACAGCTAATGGTATCCCCGATCTTGACGTTATCACAGCCAGTTATAGCTACTATATCACCTGCCTCAGCCTTTTCCACCTTTAAGTATTTGAGACCGAGATATGTAAAGACTTCGCTGACCTCACTGTTAGACCTGCTATCATTGGCACCAATAATGGTTACGATGTCGCGGGGCGCAATTTTGCCTCTCCAGATTCTGCCAATAGCAATTCTCCCTTTATGGCTGTTATAGTCCAGGTTGGAAACCAACATTTGTAATGGACCACTTTCAATTTGTGGTGCTGGGATATTTTTCAGGATACATTCGAATATGGCATATATATCTTTGCCTTTTGCATCTGGTTCAGCAACAGCTATTCCTTCCTTCGCGCTAGCGTATAGTACTGGAAAATCAAGCTGGTCAGTAGTCGTGGCTAGTTCTAAGAATAGATCCTGGATAAGCCGAAGCACCTCTGCTGTCCGCGAATTTGGTCTATCAGTCTTATTAATAACTACAATTGGTTTTAATCCTTTCCCAAGAGCTTGCCCAAGGACAAACCGGGTTTGAGGCATAGGGCCTTCTATGGAATCGACAAGGAGGAGGCATCCATCAGCCATGTTAATAACGCGTTCCACTTCTCCACTGAAATCGACATGGCCAGGGGTGTCTATGATATTAAATTTTACACCATGGTAAATCACAGCCGTGTTTTTAGCCAGTATAGTAACGCCCTTCTCTCTCTCCAAAGGATTCTGGTCCATGATTAACTCACCCATATCCTGGTTATCACGGAATATCTTGCTTTGCTTGAGCATAGCGTCTACCAACGTGGTTTTACCGTGGTCAACGTGGGCAATAATGGCTATATTTCTTATATCATTGCGATAATTCATGTGTATATTATTCTTCTCTCTGGTCTAACTTTTGCTGAAAGAGGCAGGAAGTATTTTCCTAGCGGGTATCTTATATAATAGCAAATTAAGGGTAGTTATTGAAAGCTGGGGTTTAATGTAAGCACCGACAACAGCCAGACTCCTTGCCTCAAGTCTCGGCTAACTAACCTGTTCAGCTATCTTTCTTCTGTTGCTTCTGTTCGAGTTTTAGCCTCTTTTTTTCCAGTTTTATCCTTGCTTTTTCCTGTGCATAATCTTGCTGTTCTACTGTCTCAGCAGTGGGAGTCTTTCCAGCAGGCGTTTTATTTGTACCCTTGTGTAGCTTGGCAATGATAACCTTGCTGAGATGTCTGCCAAAGTAGCCAACGAACCCTCCTGCGAAGGCAATCCCTACCCATTTTAATATATTGTTCAGTTGATCTGATTGAATATCCATGAGATTATCATGTCTCTATCCGTTAGTTATACTTCAATATCATGAAAGAGCTGTTTTTCCCTCGCCTGCATTTTAGCTTCATCAGAGGTATCCTCGTGGTCATACCCCAGGAGGTGAAGTATTCCGTGAATGAGCAGAGAAGTCAACTCCATGTCAATCGGATGTTCCTGTGGAGCAGCCTGTACTGCTGCCTGCGGGTATGAGATAATCACCTCGCCCAGGTGGACTATATCATCGGGAGGGAGGATGAAGGGAAGGGCCTCTTTTTTCTCCCCCGATGCCATGCAGAATGAAAGGACATCTGTAGGGCGGTCTATCCCCCGATAGTCGCGGTTCAGGACGTGTATCGTCTCGTTGTCAGTGAAGACAATGCTAATCTCGCAAGGTGAAGGAGCCTTTGCAATTTCAAGGACTTGTTGAACAATTTTCCGCATATCGTCTTTGTTGATTAACTCGCGGAAATCTTCCTTAACAGAAACTTCAATTTCATCTGGCATACTAAGTCTGCTCCTTTGTTTACAGTGGAAGGCGACGCTCTTCCTCCCCGTGTCATTGATGCCATTATAGATGTTTGGACGCTTTTATTGAAGCTTGAAGTGGTTGTTTGCTGGCTTTATATCTTTTCAACTAATAAAATAGTGGAGATGAAGATGACTCCTCTCAGGCGGCAATACCTCAGGGTAAAGAAAAAGTATCCTGAGGCAATAGTGTTCTTTCGACTGGGCGATTTTTATGAGACGTTTGACGAAGATGCCAGAATTGCTTCACGAGAGCTAGACATTGTGCTAACTTCCAGGGAGATGGGGAAAGGGCAGAAAATCCCCCTGGCAGGAATCCCTTATCACGCTGTGGACAACTATCTGGCCAGACTTATCAAACGAGGCTACAAGGTTGCTATCTGTGAGCAGCTTAGTCCTCCGGGCAAGGGATTGGTAGAGAGGGATGTGGTTCGAGTGGTGACGCCGGGGACAGTAGTAGAGACAAATCTGCTGGAGAGTAAAAGCAATAACTATCTTGCCAGCCTGATTGTCGAGGGGGAAAAGGCAGGGATTGCCTATGTCGATATAACTACGAGTGAATTTGCAGTAACTCAATTGTCCCGGGAAAAGATTTCCTGTGAACTGGAAAGGCTGCACCCACGCGAGATGCTTATTCCAGATGCTGTTGCGGAAGAGCTGCTGGGAGCCGAGATACCTGATTCACTATTGACCAGTCTGACCAGGGTGGAAGAGTATTATTTTGATATTGAGATAGCCCAGGCCACTTTGCTCGATCACTTTGGTGTAGCTATGCTGGACGGCTATGGCTGTGCACATTTACCTCTGGCTATCGGGGCGGCCGGTGCCCTGCTTCATTATATAAAGGAGACTCAGAAAGAAGCTCTATCGCAGTTAACAAATCTGAGCACCTACTCGACGGATTCTTTTATGATACTGGATGGGCAGACGCTTCGTAATCTTGAGATACTGAAGGGAGGAAGGTGGGGAGAAAGTAATAACTCGCTACTCAGCACACTGGATTTTACCAGGACTGCTATGGGAGGGCGAATGCTGAAAGAGTGGATGGGGCATCCACTCATCGATATTACGGCGTTGAATCAGCGACAGGAGGTAGTTGCCTGGTTCTATGGAGATGCCATGCTTCGTGGCAAGGTGGCCTCTGTCCTGTCGGATATTGCTGATTTGGAGAGGATTATTAATCGTGTAAGGAATGGCAGGGTGCTACCGAGGGAGCTTATTGCCCTGCGATCCGGACTGGAGAAGATTCCGGAGTTGAGCGATTGCCTGGCGGAGGAATCTCTGGATTGGCTGAGGGGAGAGCTGAAGCCCTGTCGGGAGACAGTAGTCCTTATCGCAGCTGCTATTGCGGATGAACCGGGGACCCTGGAGCAGGGTGGGGTAATAAGGGAGGGCTTTTCTGCTGAGCTGGACGACATTCGCGGGAAGTCTAGGGATGCGAGGCAGTATCTGACAGAGATAGAGCGAAGAGAGAGAGAACGAACGAAGATTAAGTCGCTGAAAGTGGGTTATAACAGGGTGTTTGGCTACTACATAGAGGTGTCCCGTGCCAATCTTGCCCTGGTGCCCTCAGATTATATTCGCAAGCAGACACTGGCAGAGGCGGAGCGTTATTTTACTCCTGAGATCAAAGAATACGAGTCTCTTATTCTCGACGCAAAAGAGAAGATACTTGATTTAGAAACCACAGTTTTCCAGCAGATATGTCAGCAAGTGGGCGCTGCTGCGGAGAGAATATTAGCCGTAGCCAGGACAGTGGCGCGAATCGATGTCCTGTGCAGTTTTGCTGAAGCGGCGGCACAATATGGCTACGTCCGTCCAGTATTAACCCGGGAGAATCTCATAGAGGTTAAAAATGGACGACATCCCATCGTGGAAAAGAGCATAGGTAGTGATAAATTTGTTCCCAATGATACTTATCTCAGTACTGATGAGCAGGTTACAATTCTAACGGGCCCTAATATGTCAGGGAAATCTACCTATCTCAAGCAGGTAGCGCTGATAGTGTTTATGGCTCATATTGGCAGCTTTGTTTCAGCCGGGACTGCTACCATCGGGATAACAGACCGGATTTTTACACGTATAGGAGCGCAGGAAGACCTGGCAGCAGGGCAGTCTACTTTCATGGTGGAGATGACGGAGACAGCAAATATTTTAAACAATGCGACTCCTCGTTCTCTGGTAATATTGGACGAGATTGGTCGAGGCACCAGTACTTATGATGGACTCTCTATTGCCTGGGCCGTGACCGAGTTCATTCATAATAATCCTTCGATGGGAGCCAAGACTCTGTTCGCCACACATTATCATGAACTGGTGGAGCAAGCTGATATCTTGCCCAGGGTTAAAAACTTCACTGTCGCCGTGGTTGAAGAAAAAGGGAAGGTCGTCTTTTTACATAAAGTTATTCCTGGCAGTGCAGACAAGAGCTATGGTGTTCATGTTGCAAAATTAGCGGGACTGCCTCAATCGGTTATCAATCGAGCACAAACAATTCTAGATGGGCTTGAAGAACATAAGGGTATAGACAAAACCAAGGTTAGTGGTTTGCGCAGGAAAATGCCGGCGAAGCAACTATCTCTCCTGCCTGAAGAGTCTCCTCTTGCAGAAGAGTTAAGGAAGATAGAAATTGACTCCCTATCGCCACTGGAGGCGATTACGAAGCTATATGAGCTCAAACGCATCATGCAGAGAGACACATGAAAAAGAGGTAGCTCCAATAGCTGTTTACAGGGAAAACAAACCTGGTATAGGTGTACAGGATAGCTGGTAAAACTTGAAAAGGAAGGTATTATAGATGAATGGATTAGGACAGGACATTGCTTTTTACATGGTCGTATTACTTTGGCTGGCCAGGGTCGTAATCTGGACCCTTCTCTGTACCGTGCTTGCCTTTCTTGGTATAGGGGTCATGGATTCCTTAACCCCTCGTATCCATCAAAGAGAACAAATTGGAAAAGACCCTGTCGCTGTGGGTATTTTCGTCGCCGGATTCCTGATACTGATAGGACTGGTTATTCATGGCGTGGTGACTGGGCCCATGATAATAGGAGCAGGAGTACTACGTAGCGTGATTGATCCCAGCAGGCTGGGATTGGTGACAGTCTGCTTCTTTGTTAGCCTGCTCTTAGGAGTTCTTTTATTGGCTATAATAGATAAATTAACGCCGAAGATACCTTTTAATAACGTCGAGCACAGCTCTATAGCTACAGGAATTTACGTTTTTGGCTATCTGGTTTTTTTCGGATTGATTATTCATGCTGCACTGGTGATGCCCTTGTGAGAGTACATGTTTATACATAAGAGGGCCATATTATTTGCTATCGTAGTCTTGTTGCTGGCGATACCTGCTAGTGTTCTAGCCATACCGTCCGCCAATTTCTATGTTGAGGGGAGGGATATTTTTGATGACTGGGATATATGTCGTACCAATGCTGCCGGGACGAACGGTTTTTTTTCAATAACTGAAAGGACTGAATTCCAGCCTATTATCGCAGAGGAGAGCCTTGGAGAGAATGCCGATATTGCCTATAGCATGGGATTGAAGTTTGCTTCAGATTATCCCGATATCAATCAAAGAGCGGAGCAGATATTTGCTTTCGTTCGCGATAGCGTCAGGTATACCTCAGATAAGAGCCAGTTTGGATTTCCTGAGTTTGCTCAGAATGCTGATGAGTTAGGTGCTATTATCGTGAATGAAGGCATTGCTTGTGGAGACTGCGAGGACTCAGCTGTCTTGCTGGGTGTTATGTATAAAGGTGCTGGTCTACGTTCGGCTATAGTGTTGGCTCCAGACCATGCTGCTGCCCTGGTATATTTACCTGAGTACAAGGGAGCCGTTCGGACACTATCTATAGATGGCGAATCTGGCTGGGTCTGGGCTGAAGCTACAGGGAGCAATAATCCATTGGGATGGATGCCTGACGGCTATGAAATGGAAGAACTTAGAGTCCATGAGGTCGTAAATGTGGCGTTGATGGCTGGATCTCCCCCTGACAAGGAACCTGTAGCAGTAATCAGGAATGAGGGGGGAAGTGAAGGAGGAAGTGTCCCTGTGCCCTCTTTCTTTACGATAATGGCCATAATGTGGTTTCTCTCCCTGTTTCGGAGGCGTCGCCGAGGTTGATGGGGATGGCAGCAGCGGGGAGTACGGTCTATATTGTCCTGAGACCGGAGAAAGGCAGTTCAGCCAGTCTACCATAACATAGTAGGCGGTCTCCCTCTTGCAGGCTCTCTTCTTCCCCGGGGAAGGGCAGCATGTTATTCCCCCTTTCTATAGCCAGTATGCTGATTTCTTTACCATACAGGGCGCAATCTTTGAGTTTAAAGTTTGGCATATCCTTGTGCCATTTTACTATGAGCCGGGCTATGCCATATCCTCCTGTCTGAAGAAGCAACTCATCCAGTGCCATCCCGGTGGTTGATTTCCCCTTTCTGAGTGAGCGGACGATTGCAGTGCTTAGTGTTTTTTCGATACCAATCCGCACAGATAGGGCGAACACAAGCAGGGACAAGAGAACAATTATGATATAGGGCAGAGTTGGTGTTATCAGGCCATTCCGAAGGTACAGTACTAGTATTAGGATAAAGGCAATGATTCCAGTGTTGCCGAGGAAGATGAGCCAGATAGCTATCCTGCGACGTCCCGGATGGTTTACTATGGATTCTGCTTCGCTGGTGGTAAAGCCGGTTCCCGTAAGCGCAGAGAGAGCCTGAAAACGAGCTTTGCTTCGCTCCATTCCTGTTATTTCGAGTGCGATAGCCCCAAACCAGAATGTCAGCAGCCATGCAATGAGAAAAACCAGCAGTACCAGAATTTGCATGATCCCCTCCTTTGCCTCCAGGGTAAAGAGAAATAGAGGCTGAGCAATTTCCTGAGATTATATCGCAGATAAGGGGTGGCAACAATAGCTTGTGCTTCATGCAGTGAAAACGTATAATCCGTGAAAGGAGAGATAAATTGTATGAAGGGAGATTGTGTTCGAGCAATGTCTGAGATAAGACAGGATATTACTACGGAAGAATGGGTAATAATGGCCAGGGAGAGGGCCAAGAGACCTCACGATTTTGAAAGCAATCGGGAGGATAGCCTTCCAGTGCCTGTTTTTTTATCCTCCTGCCCTTTTTGTCCGGGCAATGAGGCAAAGACCCCGGGTGCGACTCTATCATATCTGAATGCTGAGACTGGCAAGTGGCAAGTGAGGTCCTTTGTCAATCGTTACCCTGCCCTTACCCCTGATGGCAGCAGAGAAAGGAGAAAAGAAGGGGATTTGTTTACAAGTATGGATGGGATTGGAACGCATGAAGTGCTTGTTGAGGGGCCAGTACACAACCGAATACTCGCCATGATGGATGATGGTGAAGTGGAGAAAGTGTTGCGCGCCTACAGGGAACGATACAGAGAGCTTATCGAGCTATCCTTTGTACAAATGGTTCTCATCTTTAAAAATCATGGGCAGTCGGCAGGTACCTCGCTGGAGCATCCTCATTCTCAGATAATTGCAACTCCACTTGTGCCGCGACATATCAGGATGCGTTGTGACGTAGCAATCCGTTATTATGACCATACATGCCGATGTCTTTACTCCGATATCATTGCTAGTGAAAAGCGCCAGGGCACGAGGATAGCGATGGAGACGGATAAATTTTTAGTCTTTCATCCTTTTGCCTCTCGCTCTCCCTTCGAGACCTGGATTATGCCGAGGAGATATGAATCCTCTTTTGCTAATGTAACTGACGAGGAACTGGAAGACCTGTCTCATACCTTGCGAATTACACTGTTAAAATTATATAAGGGGCTAAATGATCCCGACTACAACTATATTATTAGCTCTGTCCCGAAAGGTGATGAACACAATGGTTACTATCTATGGCACATGAGAATTATCCCGCGCCTTGCTGCGGTGGCAGGCTTTGAAATCGGCTCGGGTATACACATCAATACCGCCTTGCCCGAGGAAACGGCGTCCTTCATCAGAGGGGTGGAAATTGAATAGTAACCAGACATGGCAGAAAATAGAAAAGGTCATGTTATATTTGTTTGGAAAGTGAATAGCAATGAACAGGCCGAGGAAACGGATTGCCCAAAAAAGAGGTGAGTATTAATGAAACAACATCGGATAGTTCAAGTTGAAGATTACGAAAAGTATGTGGGTTCTCAAACAGTAGAACGTATTCGGAAAAAAGCCAGGCCACTGCAGGATTTTCATGTCGTCAATGTGAATTCCACATATTATGGAGGTGGAGTCTCAGAGCTTTTGTCCTCTATGACCCTGCTGATGAACGGCTTGGGCATAGATACTGGATGGCGAACTGTTCATGGCCCCCCGGACTTTTTCAGTATAACTAAAAAAATGCACAACGCCCTACAGAGCGGAAAGATTAATCTAAGTTCTCGGAAAATGCAGATTTATGAGGATGTCACTTATGAGAATGCCATCAGAAATCACCTGGACCACGATATAGTCATAATACATGACCCTCAACCACTGCCCCTTATTGAGCATTACCGGAAGAAAGGGCCATGGATTTGGCGTTGCCATATTGATTTGTCTCATCCTGACAGGAAACTTTGGAAATATCTTAGCCAATTTGTGGAAAAATACGATGCTGTTATTGTCAGCATTAAGGAATATGCACAGGATATCAGGACGCCCCAGATGATATTTATGCCGGCTATAGACCCCTTCTCCATCATAAACAAGGAGATGAGCGAGGAGGAAATAGATGAACGGCTGAATCACTATGATATTCCAACCGATCTTCCTCTGGTAGTGCAGGTTTCCCGGTTCGACCGATGGAAAGACCCTGAAGGGGTTATAAAGGCATTTAAATTGGCGAGGAAAGAGGTGGATGCCACGCTGGTATTGCTGGGTAATGTGGCTACCGATGATCCGGAAGGGGTTGAAGTATACAATTCTCTGCTGGGTGAACAGGAGGGGCGTATTATAATTCTCAGTCACCAGGACGGAGCGCTGGTGAATGCGCTGCAACGACGTGCGACGGTGGTGCTGCAGAAATCTCTCCGTGAGGGTTTTGGGCTGACGGTCTCAGAGGCAATGTGGAAAGGTACTCCTGTTATTGGAGGCAATGTGGGTGGGATTCGCTACCAGATAGAGGATGAAGTCAATGGTTTTCTGGTCTCCTCTGTACAGCAAGCGGCGGACAGGATAGTGCAGTTGGTAAAAAATGAAAAGCTCTGTGCTCAATTGGGGGGTAGGGCTCGTGAAACAGTGAGGAAGAATTTCCTTATGACACGCTACCTGGAGCAGTATCTTGATTTGTTCAATTCTTTTGAGACTAACTTCTGTTTAAGAACGATGGTAGGCTCTGTGCATTAATGGTGTGAAGGCGGGCAATGCCCCGATGCTTCCAGGCACTGAGTTGATTTATTGTGTTCTACCTGGAAGGGGCCTGGCGCTTTGGAGGTCTTGCCAGCAGGGCGCAGATTCCGCCTATGACAGATGCTCCCGCACAGGTATAAAAAGGGATAGAGTAGCTTTGTAGAGCATCATAAACGTAGCCTCCAAACACAGGGGAGCCAGCCCCTATGATTGTCGTGACAACCATTACCATTGAGGCAAGAAAAGCGTAACCTTTCGCCCCGTAGTAATTTCCTATCATAGCGATATGCAACACTACGATGGAGCCTGCCGCAAAACCAAATAATATGACGTAAGCATATATTGCAGCGGTTGTGTGTGCATTCATGAAGATGACCAAGGCTATGGCCTCCATCAGGAAGGCAATAGCGAGTAGGTATCGTGGCGGTATCTTTTGGCCCAGTGCACCACCTGATACCCTTCCTATAGCGCTGACGCCGCCCAATATTCCCAGGGTGCTTGCTGCAATGACCGGAGAAAAGCCCAGGTCTGTGAGGTGAGCCACCTGGTGATTGTTCATCATCATCATAGAGAAAACATTGGCGCTATTCAGTATAGTGATCATCCATATGGCAGGTGTTTTCAATGCCGACTTTATATCCCAATCGTCCACCATGAAAGAAGGATTCTTGTCAATATTAACCGGGACATGCTCCAGTGGAGATGATTGTCCCCCGTCTGGTAACAGGCCAACATCCTCCGGCCTGGTTCTGGCAAAGATAGCAGAAGGTATAGCTGCTACGGTGAATACTATCCCTGCTAATACTAACCAGGTTGACCTCCATCCAATGTGCCCAATCAGGTAAGCGATTATCGGGGCCATTATAAAGGTGCCAGCACCCGCCCCTGCCATAATTAAACCTATAACCAGAGCTCTTTTTCGGGCAAACCAGAAGGTTGCCATTGTTGATAAAGGGAGGAAATGGCCCAGGGCCACACCTGTCCCTGTCAATACACCGAAAAACAGGAATAATTGCCATGTCTGGGTAGCTGTGCTCATCAGGGCAAGCCCTATAGCCGCCAGTGTTAACCCTGCGGCCATTAGCCTTCTCGTCCCGAATTTGCCTATAAGGGAGGCGACCATAGGGGCAAGCAATCCTTGTATGGCCATCATTATCGAATAGGCTATGGTTGCGGTTCCTCGGGAAGCTCCTATGTCAGCTATCATTGGCTTGAGAAAGATGCCAAAAGAGTAAAAGACACAGGAGCCTGTTGATACCATTACCATGAAGCCCAGTGCCACGATCACCCATCCATAGAATATTTTTCTTCTCTTCGCTGCCATGTTTAAACCATTATTTTCAGTGTTAATCACCTGGTCGGAAGCGCACGAGAGCAAGTATTAGCTGCCTTCCTCGAAAAAACCTTATCAATGGTACTAAGTCTTTTAATAGCGGTTGAGAAGGTGATAAAGAGCCCTGAGTAGTTTACACTTTTCCCCGTATTATTGCGAAAGAGAGAGCAGGTCGAATTTAAACATCGATAATCGTAATGCATGGCTGATTGACAATTCACTCCTCCCCTTGTGCTGGTAGGCGGCATGGGCTACAATCGAAATGTTTTATTATTGTTCTACAGGAGGAAGAATTAGGCATGAGATTTATCCACACAGCAGACTGGCAGATTGGGATGAAAGCAGTTCGAGTGGGAGAGGTGGGAGCAAGGGTTAGGGAGGCTCGTTTACTGGCTATAAACAAGGTGGTAGAGATTGCCAGAAATCATTCTGTAGAATTTGTATTAATAGCTGGCGATACATTTGAGGACAATGCTGTTGACCGTATATTGATACAGCGGGTGGTTGATTTGCTATCCAGATTTGAAATCCCCGTTTACGTAATTCCGGGAAATCACGACCCTCTTTTACCGGGTTCGGTCTGGGAACACCCTGCCTGGAAGGCAGCCGCCAATGTGCATGTAATACGAGAAGAGAAACCACTGGAGATTCCTGGCGGTGTACTATATGCCTGTCCGGTGAAGCGAAAACATTCAGTGGTAGACCCGACATCCTGGATTGCATCTGCTGAAGGTTCACCGGGGATTCGGATTGCTGTAGCCCATGGAACAGTAGAGGGAATCCAGTCAGAGGAGCCTGATTATCCGATTCCCCGCGATGCTGTGTTACGCACGGGGCTTGATTACCTTGCCCTGGGCCACTGGCATTCTACGGCGCTTTATCCGGATGGGAGTGGGGTTACCCGCATGGCATATTCTGGAACCCTCGAGACGACGAAATTTGGAGAACGGGATAGTGGTAACGTATTGATAGTGGATATACCCACTAAAGAACAGCCACCAGAGATCAAGTCTATTCATAGTGGCGGCTTGATATGGGAACAGGGTGAGGAGGACATTCGATTGACGGGAGACCTCAAGAGAGTACGCGAACATATTGAAACTATAGAGAATGAAGAACTAACTCTTATTAACCTGAGCTTTAAAGGACTATTATCAGCGGATGATAGCGATGAGATAACTCGCATCAGGGAGATAATAGCCTCAAGATTTCTTTATGGGCATATGGATATTTCCAGGTTACGTCCTTCTCCTGCAGATGAAAGCTGGGTGGCAAATCTTCCGGTGGGCATTATCAGGGAAACTGGCGAGAGGTTACAGCAACTGGCAGACCCTGCCTTTACAGGGGAACGGCCTGAAAATGCATCACCCCAGGTAGCATCAAGGGCACTCCTGGAGCTTTATGCTATAGCGGTAGAGGGACTGAAATGATATTGCGTTCTATCAGTATCTCGAACTGGAGATGTTTTCTCTCAACCGTTATGGTTGGTCCGTTCAGCGAAGGGCTTAATGTGCTCCATGCCCCGAACGCTACCGGAAAATCTACCCTCTTTGAAGCGTTACTCCGTGCTTTGCTTGATGGACATAGTATAGGAGGGGAAAAGGTTAATACAATCAGGCCATGGGGTCGTTCTCTGGCTCCCGTAGTCGTTGTCGAGTTTTACCATAAAGGAACTGAATATAGAATCACCAAGCAGTTTCTGGACAGGTCCAGCTCGCTGCTGGAGAGAAAAGAGAACGGTCGTTTTGTATCCTGGCTGCAATCAGACAAAGCTGATGAAATGGTCCGAAAAATTCTCTCACGAAGTGCCCCGGTACGAGGGCTATCTCAATTTAAAAATTGGGGATTGGCACAGGTTCTCTGGGCGCCGCAGGGCAATCTTGCTTTCGGTGATCTGTCGGGTGATGTCATGGATGACATCCGCAATTCCCTGGGAACACAGTTTTCTGCCTCTGCATATGGGCCGCTGGAAAAACAATTAAATGAACTCTACAACCGGCTTTATACCTCTGGCGGTAAGCTGAAGTCGGGCAAAGATGCCCCGGAGCTAGTTAGGCTTGAAGAAAAACTAAATAAGGCAAGAGAGAAATATTCAATCGCAGTTCGACAACAGCAGGCTTTTACTGAGTCTGTACGAAGAATTGAGGACCTCCGTGCGGAGCGTGCTCAAGCGAAGCGTGACGAAGAGAATATAAGCAAGGCGCTTAAAGAAGCTCAATCTTGTGAAAATGACTATAAAGGGCTTATTTCACTGCAAAAACAAGGAGCAGCCAGATTGAATGAGACAAAAGCGCAATATGACAAACTTAACCAGCATATTGGTCTAATTAAATCGGCCAGGGAAGAACAGCAAAAAGCAGAAGAAGCACTTCGTTCCCTCGAAAGGGATATGCCACTGCAGGAGAAGGATTTTATAGATAGGGAGAAAGCCGCGGCTGCGGCAAAAGCGGATCTGGAGGATGTCAGGAAGGGAAGGCAGGTGATAGATAAAGCGCAGGAGGAAGCGGAACAGTCACGAAGCTTTGTTGATGCCAGTAATGAAGTGAAGGAGATGAAGGAACGACTGAAAAAGATTGCCGATGCTGGAGAGACCTTCGAGATATGTTGTGGGAAGCGTGATGAAGTGGTGGCTCCTGATGCTAAGGTACTGGAGGATATAAGGCGAGCAATTAAGGAAAGGGATGATGCTAATTTACGTGTTAGTGCCTCTTTGATTACCCTGGAGATTGTCCCTGAGTGCGAGGGTAATATGGATATAATCTCTGGTGAGGAGCTGGGATTGAAGAGTTTACAACCAGGGGTACCTTTGCAGGTAAAAGGTTCTCCTGAAGTGGTGGTGGATTTTACGGGGGTGGCACGTCTTCGCGCCAGTGGCCCGGCAGGTTCGATTGAAGAGTATCGTCGGACGAGGACAGAGGCAGAGCGCAGGCTTAAAGAGTTGACAGCTCCTTTTGGCAGAGTGGATATTAAAGAACTAGAGTCTTTGAAGGAGGGAAAGGACGAATTGGTAGGCAAAGCCAGAGAAGCTAAAGTCCAACTTGATACTCTACTGCAGGGGGGCTCCGTGGAGTATCTTGTAGAGGAGAACTCAAAGAGAAACTCTATTCTCGCAAGTATATTGACAAATTATCCCGGGTGGAAAGATAGGGATCCTGATTATAAAGCTCTCCAAGAGAATGCTAAAGAGCATAGACGTTCCTTTGAAAGACAAATTGATGAAGTGGAGGCACGCCGCGATGCAGCCCAGGCCGCACTATCTGCAGCTAACACGAAAAAGACAAGAGCCATTGCACAACGAGAAGAGATTAGTAAGCAGCTAGTTTCTTCTCAGGGGAAAGTTGCAAGTCTGACCAACGATGGAAAATCTGATGAGCAAAGAAAGAATGAGTATGATGTAGCCTTACTTGCCTGGGAGGCAGCAAGGATCAGCAAGGAAGGGACAGATAAGCAACTTGCCGCTTTTGGAGAAAACCCTGCTGATGTTGTGATTAATCTGAACAGGCAACTCGATGCCTCTTCCGATAAGGCGAAGAAGGCTTTGGAAAATGAGAAGTTGGAGGAAGGGAAGCTGGAGAATATACTGTCTCAGGGAACATATTCTGCGCTGGCCCTGGTGGAAGAGGAGGTGGCACGACTGAAGGGGGCCAAAGAGGAAGAGCAAGTAAAGGCTGATGCTATAAAACTTATCCACGATATGGTAGAGCGGCGTCGTGCTGTTGCTATGAATGCTGTTATTGGCCCTGTGAAGAAGCGGGCTGGTGGAATTCTACAGCGAATCGCCGGGGAACGGCTGGGCGCTCTCGATTTGGGAGACACCTTCGAGCCTGTGGCTGTTTCTCCAGGAGTTACTGAAGACCTGGTAGCAATGGAAGGGAACCTGTCCGGCGGCGAGCAGGAGCAGATTTACCTTGCCACGCGCCTTGCCCTGGCGGAGGTACTGGCGAAGGAAGAGCGGCAGTTGGTTGTATTTGATGACGTGCTGACTGCCACTGATACGGCACGCCTCGCTCGAATAATGACCATCCTAGAGGAGGAAGCGCAGAAGCTACAGGTACTCATCCTTACCTGCCACCCCGAAAGATATGGCGGATTAAGCGGAGCAAACTTCATTGACCTGGCAAGGTTGGTGGAAACTAGCTATAATTTGTAGATTACTAAAGGGCATTGCTATTGGATAAACCTTCCGTAGTGTAGTCTATTATCTATTTAAATATACTGGCATTTTAAGGAGGTAAAGTTGAAAGTAATAGGATTCAGCTCCGGAACCGTCGGACGGTCAGGAAACGTGGACAGAATGGTTAAAACAATCATGGACAAAAGTGGCCACGAAAACGAGTTCGTTAAGTTAACTGACCTAGTCTATTCAGGTTGCAAGGGCTGTTCCTGGTTGTGCGCCAAACCACAGGTATGCATGCTTAAAGACGACCTGTTTCCTTACTATCAGAAGATTAAAGAGGCCGATGCCATTATTGTCGGATGTCCCGTCTATAGTGGAGGAATAAATGCAGCCGCGCTAGCTTTTTTGGAGCGTTTCCATGGATATTATCATGTGACCAGGGCAATTCAGGATAAACCATTTGTGGGGGTTGTCTGTGGGTACAGGACGACTGATGCTGCGGTAGAACAGTTACGCTATAAGCTCAGGAGAGTAAAGCTATTAGATGTTGTCGAATACGTCTCATGCACTCCTCCCTGTGTTAGATGTGGTCGTCATCAAGAATGCAGTATTGGTGGTTTGTACCAAATGGTTGGTGAAGAAGCACATTCAATGGAAACTACACCAGAGGTATTTCACAGATGGGAGGATGACCCTGATACTGTAGCCGCGGTCGAGGCGGAGACTACAAAACTCAGGTACCTCTAAGATGTAAAAACGTAGCTTGCTTTTTTCAGATAGGTGTAAAAGGCGAGTACAGTAACAATAATTGTGAGGTACATGAAGGTAACAAGCAGGGCGTCTGGTCCTATTCCCCAAACACCTAGAACCAGCGTTGGCATCTGTACAGAGTATGAAACTCTGGCTATCTGAGTGGGAGGCGGAAAATTCATGGTACGGGTGCGCCGCTTCCTCACCAAGGTTATCACCCCTACTAGCACTGTAATATCGGCAATAAACACAACCACCGCATAGGGGTAGGGATTGAAAGGCATAAGGCCGGCTGTCCGTTGCCAGTACCCTCCGATAATGGTGATAATCAGGGCAGGAGTCATAATACAACGGTCA
>CAZZHQ010000002.1:0-90816 GCA_964654015.1 uncultured Dehalococcoidales bacterium
GATGGTTTCGTCTATGGTTGACGCGTCGATCGGCTCGCTGAAGGAGGCAGTTAACATAGCGTTAACTTCAACGTCAGCATCATCGTCCTCAGGTGAGATGCTGGATACAGTGGGCGGTATAGTATCCGGCGTGTAATACACCACTACGCCCCTTGCTTCAAGTTGAGGTATGTACGTATTGATAGAATCTGCACTTAGAGGATTGCTGCGCAGGTCAATGTCATCACCATCATCAAGGCCACTGTTATTCACTAGTGGCTGTATGTCGCTAATCTGGTTTTGTCTGAGGTCAAGCTCTTGCAGGTTAGTGAGACCCGCCAGGGGAGAGATGTCGCTTATCTGGTTACCACTGAGAAAGAGACCTTTAAGGTTAGTGAGTGCTGCCAGGGGCGAGACGTCGCTAATCTGGTTCCAGTAAAGGTAGAGACTTTGCATGTTAGTGAGTGCTGCCAGTGGCGAGAGATCACTTATACGGTTTTGTGTTGGATTCTCTGTGACAGGTATTATCTGGCTGTGATATTGCCGGTAGAAACTGTCGCTCTCATCTGCTGTCATGTTATCCGTAATATGCTCAGCTTTATCCCTGTGTTCAAATGTTGGAAAGGTTTCTCCCATCGGGTAAGGCATGCTATTTGAATCAAGGTATTCCTCTGCTGGAGCCATCCATAAGGAGATATCATGCTCAGCATCTTCTTCCATGTATGGTAATTCAGCAAGGTCAGATGTAAATCTGTGTAGGTCAGCGGGGGAGGTGGCTCCCAGAGTGCTTATCTCATTATTGCTTAAGTTGAGCACTTCAAGATTAATACAATACTCCAGGCCTGTGAGGTCTGATATACCTCTTGACGATGCATCAAGCTCAGTAAGTCCTTCCAAGTCAGATTGGTAAATATCTCCGGTGGGCTTGCCTATGGCATCGCGGATGGCGGATTCAAGATTTGAGTCAGGGAAGGTTACTACCTCATCAGGTGAAGAAGTAGAATAAGGAATATAATTCACGAGCCCCAGACTGGAATCATGAAACCAGTCGTAAATATGAGCTTGAATCTCTGCTTCGTCTACTGTTCCCCACCAGTTATTAGTAGCATCGACATCAGGCGAACCTTTAGAGTTGGAATTATGAACGTCATAAGGAGTATTGCCGTGAATGTTATTGTAATTGATGCTTGGCTGCCCCGAAATATGAATACCACTGCCGTTAGTATTGCCTATAATGGTGTTATTGGTTATAGTCGCTGATCCATAAATTCCTCCCCCATTGGCTGCCGAGTTGTGGTTAATCTCATTGTAGCTAATGGTATCACCTCCATAGATACCACCACCTTTATCTAAGGCAAAGTTATCGGCAATTCTATTGTCTCTGATACTAACTGAACTAGAAGCATAGATTCCACCACCAGAAACGCTACCGCCATCGTAACTTGTCTCGAACGCCAAATTATCGTTAATATCATTGCCGTAAATGGTTATCTCACCAGAGGCATAAATTCCTGCACCTCTCGCACCAAAACGGTTTGCGTGGTACCCATCTTCGGTTGATATTTCATTACTGGTAATAGAATTGCTTGTGATGTTCACACTATTACCTTCAGCATAGAGTCCACCGCCAAAGCCTAAACCATAACTATTCAGTGCTGAGTTGCGGGAGATGTTATTATCATTCATAACCATATCGTTACCAGATGCGTAAATCCCTCCGCCGTACGCGCGAGTCCAACCAGTCGCTGTGCCACCTGACACCGAGTTATCAATGATAGTATTGCTAGAAATAGTGACCGTGTCTGAGGCATAGATGCCACCACCATAACGGTCAGAACCCAGCGCCGAATTATTTGCAATGACATTATCGCTGATTGTTACTGTGCCAGAGGCATAGATGCCACCACCATAAGTATCAGCGTAAGCGCCTAATGGGCCCGGTGATGCTTGATTATTGTCAATAGTATTGTTGCTGATTGTTACTGTGCCAGAGGCATAGATGCCACCACCATAAGCATCAGCGTGTGAATACTGACCTACTCCTACCGCTGAATTATTGGCAATGATATTATCATTGATAGTCGCTGTGCCAAAGATATAGACTCCGCCCCCATAAGCTTTGCGCTCAGAGAACCAGCTACTCACTGCTGATATGGAATTGTCAGTAATGGTGTTGCCACTAATTGTTATTCCCTCACCAGAGGCATAGATTCCACCACCATAAGCATTACCCGAGATTGATGCTGAGTTGCTGGTGATGGTTGAATTGGTTATTTTTGCTGAGCCTCCTGAAATGTATATTCCTGGGCTGCTGTTATTCTCGATAACACAGTTATCAATAAGGGGAGATGCTAATTCTATCTTTAGTGCTGGGCTAGGGCCTCCGCCATATTCTATAGTGCAATATCGCATTATGCTTCCGCTAAGGTAAAATCCATTCTCCCCATAAGAAGCGTCAACGCTACTATCGGTAAACTTGATGCTTCCCCAATCCCCCGTAGAAGGAGATGGATGATTTGAAGTGAAAACTATTGGTTCTGCTTCCATTCCCGCTGCAATAAGCTCACCGTCTACTTGCAGCATTTTGTCTGCGTTGAACTTGACCACCACCCCAGGCTCAATCGTCAAAGTGACTCCACTTTCAACCAAAACACTTCCGATTACAATATATGGGCTATCCACAGCATCCCATGTAGTGTTAGAGGATATGATTCCCTCAACATATGTTGAGCTAGTTCCATTGGCAGCGTTTACTGCTGCTTGTATCGTAGGGTAGTTATCAGGCACATAAATAGTTCTTGGAGAGGCTTCAGTCTCCCCTACCAAAACAGGCAAGCCCCCAACCATCGTCCCAATCATGGCAAATACCAGCATAATCCCAAGGATTTTGCCCAATATTTTCCTTCTACTCATTGTTCGGGCTCCCTTTTATCAGATTCCCCCTTGCCTTGAGCAGCTTGTTTACCTTTCTATTCCCTTATTTACCTGGATTATTTGGTTCCAGAATACTGGCTTAACCGTGCAAAGACTATACAACATCTGGTTTTTACCTATACCAAATGATTAATAAACTTGCTACATAGCTTCAAATGGAATGGACAAAGGAGCAAAAAGAGTAGTATATGAGGATAAAGTCATAATAAGGATATCTAAAAAACTAAATGATGAGCTATAAGGCTTGTTCATCACTAATACTATTATAATAGGAAATAGAAATATGTCAAGGAATACTGCTGACAATATATTTGTTTTAAAGTAAATGCCTGCATGCTTTGAGTGATGCTCTATTTCAAACACTACTGTGTGATTGAGAGATCGTTGCCAGGGGAGGGTAGCTTCCTGCGTTCATAGTAATGACAAGAAATAGCAGGAAGCTACCCCGTATTGTCATCATTGAGGGAGCGTAAGTGACTGAAGGATCCCCCTGACATGAGATTCTTCCCCTTCACTTCATTCAGGGCTTCGGCTCACTCGCTCAGAATGACAGGAAAGGGAGCAGTAATACCAACCACATTTGTTTACCCGACCCAGATTTCCGCGTCGCCAGTGGCTCCTCGCAATGACACCTTTTGTTCGTCATTGCGAAGGGTCGAAAACCCCTGCGGCAATCCGGGTGGTGGTGAAGTGGAGCAGGTGTTGAGACTCTCGTCTACCGGATACCGGTCGAGTTATTCAATTCAATACTGATAGAAGTAAGCAACCAAGGTATGGTAGAATCGCTTAATGTCCAACATAGCGGGGATGTCAGGATTTGTTCTTAATATCGTCCCTTGCCTGTCTAAATAATAGGCTCCTGCCCACTACGTTTGGAAAGAATATGGCTTTAGTGGAGGTGTCGTCGTGGAGAAACCCTTTGGCTTGATTGTGGGCTTAAGCATTGCTATATGCTTGCTGTTGGGCGCCTGTGAGCAGGAGACTCCGTCATTAAGACCTTTTCCTGACCAAATACCCGTGGATAGCTATGACCCTCAGCAGGAATATCTAAACGCTGTAATGGATGCCAGGGTGGTAGAGCCGGATGAGATTTCCAGTGACCTTGTAGCTGTGGTCGCATATAACACCGATCTGGTTTGGGAAGGTGAGCCAGGGAACTCGCGCATTCTGGTTGTGGTCTGGACAAACAAGCCTTACTATGACGATTGCATCAGCGAGAACTACACGCTTCCTCGTAGTGCCAACGTTTGGGTAACTGCCGTTCCAGAGTTGCAATATTTCTTCAATGATAGTAGTGTGAATACTACGACGCTGAGGACTGAGCAGCTCTTAGGCTTGCCTCCGCATTACCAGTGTACCAAGTTCGTGGAACTTTGGGTAGAGCCAGGCGACTTGTTCAGGCCATCCCCTGACCCTGAAATCACGGACTGTGAAGCAGAACTGGATTTCTCTACTACTTCCAACAGGTTCCTGTCTTTCGACGACAACATGACCATAGTTGAATATGACTATGCCGAGGGAGTGGACAAGCAGTACACGTACATGGAATGGTTCAACCACAGGAAGGAACTAGTCTACTCGGGAGACTATCCATATCCCTGGACGAGACTGGGTTACACATACGACTGGGGAAACCCCGACAGCGATGTCGGGCTGAGTGAGTTTGTAATCTTAGGTGGTTCGATTGTTGGAGTCCATTCTATAACGACCAACGATGATTACTTGCGGCGTTAAGCACCAATCTCTTCCAATTAGAGTAGTCTCCCTCCCCATTTCTCTATTCCCTTCACAGGACTCCCCCCACAATCATTTCGGTTGTTGTTATGTCCAGAGCATTCAGAAAACCATCTCCATTGGCATCAGCTCCTGGCGTGGCTGCTAATATACCTCCAACAACCATTTCAACCGTAGTAATATCCAGAGCATTCAGGAGACCATCTCCATTAGCATCACCTGGTATGAACAAAATAACCTGTAAGCTTACTGGCACTATAGTCGGGTTCTCTCCAGGGGCAGGATCATTATTGGCGATGACTATATTGGCTGTGTAGTCGCCTAAAGCAAGCCCGTTGGTGTCAAAGCTCACGGTTACGTCCTGTGTACCGCTGGGGGCAACTGTGCCCGAATCAGGACTTTCGTTGAGCCATGTGCAACCTATCGCGGTGTCTACCTCGCAGCGTATCATGTAGTCATGCGGTGGAATGGTTATGTCCTTCAAGCCGCTGGGGGTAACAGTGTCTGAACCTGGGCTGGTACTGAGCGCAGCAGTTTTTAATTCCCAGGTTTCCCCAATCTGGTCCCAGGAGCGGCCGTCGGGAGACGCTGTATCTCCAGACAAGCCTTCGCAATTCGGGTAGGTAGTTGTCGGCCGGTAGGCGATATAGAAATCACCCGACGGGATGCTGATTCCCATACCGGAGATATCCACGCTGCACCAGCCCCAGCCAGTAGCAGTGGTGGTGGTGGTGTCCAGCAATGTTCCTGGGGCGCCGGCAGCCCCACTATCATCCCATACCTCGACATAGAACTGCTCGTGGTCACCGTCAGGCCAACCATCGCGGAAATGAATCCATGCGGTCTCGAGGCTGGCTGGATAGGATAGGGGGGTAAACCTGACGGCAAAGCGGCGCCCTATAATATTCGGTGCAATACCGAGCTCTGCTGTTCCATCATCATATTTCAATGCATCGTCATAGCCGGCGCCGAAAGTCCCCTGGGGAGAAGTAGGCTCTGATGTCGGGGGCGACTGGATTATGCCTTCGGGGAGGGCTCCTGCTTCATGTTCAAGCAGAGAAGAGGGCATCCCGTCTACGGCAGGAGCGGGAGCAGTCACCCCGGTTGTATCTACATCAGTAATATCATAAGTAAGGGTAGAGCCTCCAGTGTTACCAATAGACAGTGGATAGCTCTGGCTTGTATTTGGAGGCATTGTTTTCTCAAAGCTGGTGGGAGTAACCGAGATGTCAGGAGGGTCTGCTGTTGTAGTGGCTTGAGCAGTAACATAACTAGCGGACCAGATATCACTGCCTTGTAGCCATGACCAGGCGCTGTAGTAATATGGGGTGCCCGGGGTTAGCCCTGTATCTGATATGGCAGTACCTGTATCGAAATATACCTGGTCACCTGAGAGAGGAGCGGTGGGATAAGAGGAATTCGACCTTCTTATCATGGTCTTCTCTGCCAGGGCTCCTGGTGTCCAGGACAGGTCGATCTGGCTGGTGCTGAAAGTGGTGGCAGTAAAACTACCTGGCGCATCAGGCACCGATCCCAGCGGGTCCAGCTCAAGGACAGTAACGCCGGTGTGTTGCCTCCCGCTATAGCTTCCACCCCAGGTCATCGAATGAGTGGCGTAGTCCCATGTATCATGCAAATAGACCAGATTACCCTCGTCATTGTATCCAATACCAAGCATAGAATGCCCATATACCTGGATCATCACTGGTCTCCCGGCATCGATCTGTGTCTTGTAATTATCCCAGGTGAAGCCCAAGGCCGGGTTAGTGCCCTGTCCCTGTATTTTTTGGTAATAGTTTGTATTGACGGTGTAACCCCGCGACTCGGCGAACAGCCTAATCCCGTGGCAGCCGTCACGTTCCCCAGGTTCACATCCGATATAGTCCTCCATTGGGGCACCACTTCCCCACATATAAAACGTGGTAGAGCCATCAAGGTTGCCATAGCTCGACTGGCTGGTTCCCATGTAGTCCGCCGTACAATCCGCATGTGTGTGCTCTGTCCAGCTGCCAATCCAAGGGTCGGGGCCAGGATTGTTAATAGTTATCCAGTAGTCATCCACATGTCCCCTTACTGCCAGCCCGTCTTTCCCTAGATGTGTGGCGCTTAAGGGACACTCACCATCTGAGAGATTAATACTTGGCCCCCATGAAGAATTGTCCATGGGGCAAACGCCTCCATTGGTGGGCCCGGTATACATATTGGGATAGCCAGTTCTATCATAATAGCCGAACATCATAGCAGCAGAGGTCGCAGAGCAGCCATAGCACCAGTCAAAAGCAGGCACATTGGGAATGGTGTTTGTACCCATGAACGGGTCAGGCTCCGGCACATTTACTGCCGCAACCTTAATCTCCGGCGGGCGAGCTGGAAAGATTTCCTCAGCTATCTCCCGCCCCTGCTCATCAATAAATGTCCTTACTACATAAGGATTTGGTGAGATGCTTTCCTCGTCCGCTAGTGTAGTCCCCGCAATCCCTGCACCCACGACAGAGAAAAGCAATAACAAACACAAGATAGGATATGCACCCATTTTTAGCCAGGTATTTTTCTTGTTACATTGCAGTTTATTCATTTTCTCTAACCTCCAAATCATTCAACCCCTATACCACTATTCGACGGTCTTCCGTTACCTTTTTAGAATACCTTAAAAAACGTAGATGCATAGTTTACTCGTTCGTCCCAATTTGTCAATACCGCTGGAGTGTGGATTAAAAATGATAATTGTTCGCTCTTTTATCATTTTTATCCTGTTTCATAGAGCACCGTATTTTTAAATAGAATAAACTTATATCGGAAACATTCGTTATTATTTATATGCTTCAGTTTTAGGACTTATTAAGGGGCGTCAATTGATTTTTAGCTTTGATGTCGATATTCTAAATAAAAAATTAATGGATATGCTTTATAATTGAGGACATTAGCCTGGACCCTGACGAGGGAGAAATCGGTGACACTATTGATATCGATGGAGATGGTTTTGCAGAAACTACATTGGTGATAACAGTTGGAATAGTAGCCGTAGCTACCATTCCATTGCGAATGTCAGCTCCAATGCTTGTATCCTCGATCTCAACAATGCTGGGATAAAACGTTACCTTAAAATCCTTGTACTCCCCATTTCTCTATTCCCTTCACAGGAATTCCTCCAACAATCATTTCGGTTGTTGTTATATCCAGAGCATTCAGAAAACCATCTCCATTGGCATCAGCTCCTGGAGTGGGCGCTAATATACCTCCAACAATCATTTCAACCGTAGTAATATCCAGAGCATTCAGGAGACCATCTCCATTAGCATCACCTGGTATGAACAAAATAACCTGTAAGCTTACTGGCACTACCACTTCCGGCTCAAACGGATCGTTGCTTGATATTTTTATATTGGCGGTAAAATCGCCAGGAGTAAGCCAGGTGCTATTTACACTGACAGTAATGTTGTTTGAGCCGCCTGGTGCCACCGAGCCTGAGAAGGGACTTTCATCTAGCCAGGGACAGTCGTTAAATTTTGATACGCCGGAAAGCATATAGTTTTTCCACGGCTGTGTAGCGCTCGCCCCTTCCAAATGATCCCATGAGTTCCAAGTCGCAAAAGTACTATAATCACTTATAGCATAAGTAAGAATGGCATCGCCATTGTTTGTAATGGTTATTTCCTGTGCGTCGGGATTCTCGTCCACGGTAACATTACCAAAATCCAGGTTCGCTGGTGTAACAACAATGCCCGGGATATGTTCGTCTGCTCCTACGTCGTAGCCAGCACCCTGTGGCCTTGTCTGCCCATCTATATCGGTGGTTATTCCGGCATCGACACCGGCATCAATAGCAGCCGAAGCATTGGTGATATGGTAATTCTCGCCACCAATAAAAGCTGGATCGCCGTAAACAGGGTTGCTGCCCACAATCCCATCATCGGTATTATTGAAAAACAGGGTATGGTCAATGGTAGCGTTAACTACACCTGTAGTGGAAATCCCCATGCCGTGGCCGGAAACAATGTTGTTGGTCATTGCTAGAGTAATTTTTCTGCCATCTGCCGCACAGTTAACTCCATCCCCGCTATTATCAGCCAGGGTATTATGATATAGATTTACTTCATAATTATCTGCATAACCACTCCCCCAGTTGAGTATATAGATACCGGCACCATCGGCAGCTTCGTTTTGCGCCACTATATTGTTGGTTAAGCTTACGGTACGGTTAAGAATGGTACTAAGACATAGACCACCACCCCACTCAGTTGTAGCGCCATTTCCGCTGGCTATATTGCCGACAATAGTATTGGCTGAAAGCGTAATATTGCTAGTAAATATATCGAGTCCGCCACCCCGCCCATCGCCACCCTGGCTAGCTATGTTTTCCTTGATGGTGTTACCATGCATCGTGACATCAGTTGTAAACTCTATGAGTGCCCCGCCACCCCACCCATCGTCGCTATATCCACCAATATTGCCCTGGATGGTATTGCCATTCAACTGGCCTTGAATACTTTCCAGGCATAGCCCGCCACCCGCACCCCAGTTACTACCAGCGGTATTAGTTAAAACCTGGTTGTTGTTGAAATCCATAGTGGTGCCGGAGGCGAACATCCCACCACCTTTTCCTTGATCACCCATACTGGCGATATTTCCCTCAATAGTATTACCAGAAGCCGTGATTCCAGCCGAATCTTTAATATAGAGGCCACCACCGAAGCTACACTCGGTAATACTGTTATTACCGGCAGCGAAATTGTCTTCAATGTTGCAATCTGTAATCTGGCTGCCAGCAGCCAGGTTCTCCAGGTAAACCCCTCCACCATAGGCCAGACCGGTGTTGCTGGCGACGTTGCCAGTGATGTCACACGTCTTGATGGCAATCGTCGCATCGCGAGCATAGATTCCACCCCCTGCATCGGCATTACTGGGACCACCACCTAGCCCTGAAGCTTCACCATTTCTAATGGTTAACCCTTCAATAGTTACATTATAGGAACCATCGATGGTAGCCACCCGGCTGTTGTCTCCGCCATCGATAATCGTGTCCGCCGGGTCAGTGCTGATACGGGAAGAACAGTTAGCACTCCAACCGCCCTGGAGAGTAAGACTCTTATCAATAGTTATGTTTTCGTTGTAGGTGCCTGTTGGCACCTGTATCGTAGCCCCATCCAGGGCGGCATCTATAGCTGCCTGAATAGAGCCATAAGCCTCCACGCACAGATTACCAGCTTCAAGGCTAACCTGCCATTCCGAACTTGTTCCGGAATCGTCATCCAAATCAACTCCCGTTACATGGAATAAATAGGTATCTGCTGTAAGCCCGCTGAGACTTTTTTCCCAGCGAAGTCCCTTGTCACCGTCCATGTCGGTCATGGGATAACTATCTTCACCAAAATGGAGCGTTGCCTGCTGCAGAAATTCATTCGCTTCCATCTTTATGGTAACTTCAGAGCTATTCAAGGTGGCTTCATTGGTTGGCGCTTCAATAAATTCTATCTCCGGATCGCCGGGCAAGCTCGGACTAGCTTGGGGGTCACCGTCACTGTCACCGCTGACCTTTACCTCGCCATTGCGCCCCATAGTTAATAGATAGTTATTGGGGCCTGTTATATTCATGGCAGTGACCAGAGAGAAACCCGCATTAGATTTCATGCAGGAAAGAGTGAGCGTATAGCTACCAAGATCAAAGACATATTCACCAATAGCAGCCAGTTCCTGTTGTTGAGTTCCCCCAGCCTGTAACAGGTGAGGGTCGCCATAGACGTAGCTCTCTCTATACGGAGAAGGAGAAGAGATAGGCACGGTAATCTTTACCTCGTGTCCCCACTGGGTATACTCCTGGGTTACCTCAACTTTCCATCCGTTAGCCAGCACTATAGCTGCCCATGGTTCATAGGATTCCACACGCGTATAGCCATCAGCACATTCTTGGGTATACAGATTGTCACCTCGCGAGGCTATAGCTTCCGCTCGTGAATCGTATCCCATGTAGCGGGTCATGTCAGCCAGGGTATGCCAGGAAGCACCGTCCTGCCAGTAATAATAGGGGAGTCCGCAATCTCTGCCCAAAATCAAGCCATCACCGTCAGCACCCCGGGCTAGAACCTGCTCCATGTTAGCGATGAAGTCTTCAACTTCACCTATTAAGTAAAGATTTACTGTTTGAAAAGTTCCCGAAGAGTCATTCCATTCAAACTCTTGCCTTATCGCTTGAGATCCCAGGGAGATTTCTTTCAGCCTTGGGTTGTATGACTCATCCATCACCGGTGTTGTTGCAGGGGCTGATGGGAAATAATATCTCTTTTCTTGAGGAAGATATCCTCGAGGGCTAGCTCTCACCACGGCACAAACCTCACCCTGGTTTCCAGCTAAGGGAAGTGGCGAACTATGCCACATGCCCGACGCTGCTTTTTGCATCTCTCCCTTAATCCTCAGGGGTAGTCCCTGGGCAGTAAACAGCTCATATTCTACTGTTGCCTCAGTTAGTGGACTCCCACTGCTAGCCAGGAAGACCTTCAATGAAACATCGCTATTTCCTTCAGCCACAGTGACATACATATTGAAGGAATCAGGTGAGGCGTAAACTAGAAGAGGCATAAAAAGGCTGGTAACCAGCAGAGCGATACAAATAACAGTTATGTTAAAAACCTTATTGTTTTTCATCAGACATTACCAGACTTATTATATATATCAGTTTCTTAATATGTCATTTATTATACTCTATGTCAACTCTTTTCACTACTAAAGCTCAAAATTAATCCTGTTCTTACTGCTTACGTTTGCATTACCTGAGTCACCATCTCCTGATTACATTCCCATGCTAACCCAAATTTAGCAGTTAAATCGAATATTTTAGTAGCACTACCTGAATAAGTAGCTGGCAATCACCAGTGGGGAGCTAGGTTTGCTTCGTCAATCTTCCTGGCTTGTGAGAGGGATAGGTTTCCAATGATGGACTTCTCCTGCGGAGCATATCAACCGTTAGCATCTATGCCTCCGGTGCTATATTGCTTGTGGAGGTGAAGACTACCATGTTCCAGTCTTCTGCCAGGGTGGAGTGTATGTATGCCCTGGCATTTCTCACGTGCAAATATCACAGCTTTAGCAAGGCACAGATTCAAGTGTGGCGACATCTGCTGGTAATTCCCACAAAGGTTTGAACAACACGCCCAGAGTTCCCTCAGGGTCAACAAGCCATTGGGCAATATGCATGGCATCTACTATGGTCACGTCACTATCATCTGTGGCATCAGCACAGGTAAGCTGGTCTGCATCGAAGGCTCTGAGGCCAGCCTTGTACTGAGCGATAAACATGGCATCCGTGATGCTAACACAACTATCCAGGGTAGTATCACCCTCCATGCAAGCCCATAAAGTAGTCACCGCTGCATCTTGGGCATAGCTATCAGACCACACATCACTGCCCTGTACCCACAACCGAGAAAATCAGTGACAAACACAAGATAAGATATGCACCCGTTTTTAGCCAGGTATATTTCTTATTGAATTGCAGTTTATTCATTTTCCCTAACCTCCAAATCATTCAACCCCTATACCACTATTCGACGGTCTTCCGTTACCTTTTTAGAATACCTTAAAAAACGTAGATGCATAGTTTACTCGTTCGTCCCAATTTGTCAATACCGCTGGAGTGTGGATTAAAAATGATAATTGTTCGCTCTTTTATCATTTTTATCCTGTTTCATAGAGCACCGTATTTTTAAATAGAATAAACTTATATCGGAAACATTCGTTATTATTTATATGCTTCAGTTTTAGGACTTATTAAGGGGCGTCAATGATTTTCGTTTATAATGTTAATGTAATAAATGAAAAATTAATGGATATGCTTTATAATTAACGTAAGTACTTTGTGACTGACTGAAATAATTAACTTGAGGTGGAATATTAAAAATGAAATATAAGAAGATTTTGCATATGTTGGTAGTGGGTATTCTCCTGTCTCTTATGCTGGTGTCTATACCTGCTTCCCAGGTATTCGCTGCCGAGAGAATTGATCTGGACCCTGAAGAGGGAGAAATCAAGGACACTATTGATATCGATGGAAGGGGTTTTGCAGAAAGTACAAACAGCCCTGACTATGACGACAGCAGTGTTGATATCTATTTCTCTGTTGATGAAGCTGATGAAGGTGATGACATTGATACTGAAGTTGACGATTATGAACTGGTGAAGTCGCTGAGCGTTGACGAGAATGGTGAGTTCAGTTCGAGTTTTAAGGTTCCCAGTAAACTAACTGATGGTGATACAGATAAGGACGTGAAGGGCGGCACATACTACGTTTACGTGACTAAAGAAGATGATGAAACGATTCTGGCGGTTGCTGAGTTTACAGTTTTGTCTGCCGAGATTGAGCTGGACCCTGTTAAGGGAACAGTAGGTACCGAGGTTGACATTACAGGCATAGATTTTGCTAACTCTGATGATATAACCGTAGAGTTCGATAGTGATGGCCTGGACATAGACAGCGGTGATGAAAGTACTGACAGCAGCGGTGATTTTGACTGCACCGTTATTATCCCTGAGGCTTATGCCGGTGAACATACGATAACCGTCACCGATGAGTCGGATAATGCGGCTGAAGCGACTTTTACGGTGGAACCAGAGATAAGTGTTACTCCTGAAAGCGCCGCGCCGGGTGATTCGATGACAGTTTCAGGTACGGGCTTTGCTGCCTCTGAAAGTGTGGCTATCGATTTTGATGGCGACGAGGTAAAAACTGGCAGTACGAACAGCGACGGAAGCTTTCAGTTGAGTTTCAATGTTCCTGCAAAGTTCCTGCAAAAAGCGCTGGCAGCTATAAGATATTTACTGAAGACGATGATGGTAATGAAGCAGACGAAGTAGATTTTACTATTACTTCAACAGTACAGCTTAGTAAGACGGCAGGGAATGTTGGTGATACCTTTACGGTAAGTGGTTCCGGCTTTACTCCCAGTTCTGGCATCAGCATAGTTTTTATTATGAAGACGACAACGGTCACTGCTAATGCCGATGGAGAGTTCTCGTCAACTGTTACTGTTCCCCCTGGGAAGAGCGGTCAGCAGTCGATTACCGTATCTGGCGGCGGCACCACGGTAACCCTGACTTATACTGTGGACTCAATAGCTCCGCAGGCTCCTCTGCCATTGCTGCCAGCTAATGGTGAAAAAGTAAACTCGCAGCCACGCTTTGACTGGAAGGATGTTACTGACCCCAGCGCACCGGTCACTTATACACTCCAGATTTCAACTGATGGCAGCTTTGCTTCTACAGTGCTGGAGAAAACAGGACTGACTCGATCAGAATACACTCTTAGTGAGGGAGAGAAGCTTACACCGGGCAGTGATGGAGATCCCTACTACTGGCGGGTACAGTCAATAGATGCTGCCGGCAATGAAAGCCCCTGGACAGGCCGGGGGACAATTTTTATCAGCTTCAGTTTAGCGATGCTGCCTGTGTGGGTTAAATATCTGTTAATAGGCATTGGCGGAGCGGTACTGTTCCTGGTTGGCTATGTGCTGGGTAGGAAGTAATAGATAATCAAAGACGATATTAACCCCTTAAGTGTATAAAAGAGCATAGCAAACAGAAGCCCTTATGGGGGTTGACAAATAGTAAAATATCGTCCATATTATAGTCCAACTATAATATGGACGATAATATTGAAGGTATCACATATAAACCTCGTACACTGGAGACCTTTTTCAGGGATGCAGAACAGCATTTTCCTGTTCTGCTGGTAACAGGACCTCGCCAGGTGGGGAAAACAACGTTTTTACAGCAGCTAAGCAAAGGAAGCAGGACCTGTATAACGCTGGACGATCCTATGCTGCGTGATTTGGCAAAGCAAGACCCTGCCTTGTTTCTACAACGTTTTCAGCCTCCATTGATGATTGACGAAATACAATATGCACCGGAGCTGTTGCCATTTATCAAGATGCAGGTGGATAGGGAACATAAACCAGGGATGTTCTGGCTAACTGGCTCTCAACAGTTTCATCTTATGAAAGGGGTGTCGGAATCCCTTGCTGGTCGGGTGGCAGTGTTGAATATGCTGGGATTCTCCCTGCGAGAGCGCCGCAACTCGTCTGGGGATGACGTTCCTTTTCTCCCGAATGACATAACGCTGCTGGAACGATTGAAACGTAGTAAGCCTTTTACTCTAATGGAGCTATATCGTACGATCTGGCGAGGAGCGTTTCCTGTGATTGCTCTGGATGAAGAAATTAACCGGGACTTGTTTTATAGCTCTTATCTACAGACCTATCTTCAAAGGGACGTCCGGGATCTGGCACGTGTTGGTGACGAGATGGCTTTCCTGCGCTTTCTACGGGTGGTGGCTGCGAGAACAGGGCAAATACTTAATATAGCCGAAATGGCACGTGATGTAGATGTCGCTCACGCGACAGCTAAAAACTGGCTTTCTATTCTGCAGACATCAGGAATCATTTATCTGCTCGAGCCTTTCTATAGTAACCTGACCAAACGTATGGTAAAGGCGCCAAAGCTATATTTTCTGGACACCGGTCTTTGTAGTTATCTGACAGAGTGGTCCAGTCCGGAAACACTTGAGGCGGGTGCCATGTCCGGGGCGATTCTGGAAACCTGGATTTTAAGTGAAATACTCAAAAGCTACTGGCACGCAGGCCGTCAGGCTCCTATTTATTACTACAGGGATAAAGATATGAAAGAAATAGACATGTTAATTATACGGGATGGGACGATATATCCTCTTGAGTTTAAAAAGAGTTCAGCGCCAAGGAGAGACAGTATTCGGCACTTCAATGTCCTGAAAAGGCTGAATATGCCCATTGGACAGGGTGGTGTCATTTGCCTGTCTGAAACGTTATTACCCCTTACTGAAATGATTTCCGCTATTCCTGTTTCAGTACTGTAATGAATATACTGGGACAATTAACAGGCTGGTTTTATAGTCCTCCCCAATAAATGTTATCAACATAAAATCCACAAATTATCAACATTTATTTAACAATCCATCAACATCTGTATATTCCCTGTTTACAACAATTAGCCGCGGGGGTATAGTAAGCCCGAAACTACTTTCGGAGGAGGATAGATTAAACATGGCGAGAAAAGTTGTAATTGGAATTACCAGGGACAGGTACAATGATAAAGGTCAGTTTTTGAACTCCGATACAGGGGTAAAGTTGCTCGAAGGGATACCGGGAGTTGAGATACGAAAGTTGGCCGAGATTAAACCTGAAATCACTCCGGAGCAAATTCGGGGAATGGATATGGTAATCAGCGGACTGGCTAAGTGGATGGCAAGCAGCCTTGCCGGAAACGACCGGCTTATCTCCATACATCGCTGTGGTGTTGGATTCGATGCGGTCAATGTGCCGGAGATGACCGCTGCCGATGTGATGCTTACCATCACTCCCAATGCGGTGCGTAGACCGATGGCGGTGACCATCATGACATTTCTACTGGCGCTGAGCATGCGCCTGATGCTCAAAGACAGGATGACCCGTGAGGGTCGCTGGGCTGAAAAGGAAGATAATGATGGTTATGGACTGGTTGGCAAAACTCTCGGCTCTATCGGTACAGGAAATATCGGACATGATATGTTCCGCTTGGCAAAACCCTTTGGCATGAGGCATATCGCTTATGACCCCTATATTAAAGAGTCAGTCCTTGCGGATGTCGACGTCAAGCTGGTGGATATGGATACACTGCTGGCTGAATCGGACTTCGTCAATATAAGCTGTCCGCTGAATGACAGCACCCGCGGCCTGGTCGGTGAGAAAGAGTTCAAAAAAATGAAGAATACTGCTTTCCTGATAAACACCGCGCGCGGACCAATCGTCGATGAGGCGGCGCTAATCAGGGCGCTCAAGGAAGGCTGGATTCGTGGCGCTGGTATCGATGTTTTTGAAAAGGAACCAACGCCCATCGACAATCCTTTGCTCAAGATGGACAACATAATCGTTGCTCCTCATGCGCTGGGACACACGGAGGAAATACGCAGTAACATGATAAATGAGCTGGTTGAGCAGATATCCCAGGTCATAGGAGGAGAGGCGCCGAAGGCATCACCCAACCGCCAGGTATGGGAGCAGCCAGGTTTCCAGGCGAAGTTGAAGAGACTTCAGGCAGAGATAAAGTAGCTTCATCTTTTGCAGGTGATTAAACACCTGTTAGATTGACATAATGATTTATCGGATAAAGGAGGTGGGTAGATATGAAGATGAATATAGGCAGGGAATACAGGGAGAGGCTTCAAGCAGGGGAAAAGATGTTTTCCGTGGCAATAGGTCCCGGAAATGACCCCCAAAAGACAGTCAGAATTGTCAAAGAGTTCGGGGCGGATTCAATAATGCTGGACAACGAGCATTCCTTGTTGGGCAAGGAGACCATCTATCAATATATACGCGCTTGCAGGGAAAATGAGTTGCCTATCCTGATGAGAGCTGAGGAGAAAACGAGCAATTTCAGGTCGTATCTGGATAGCGGCATCAATGCTATGATGCTGCCGCGGGTAAACACGGTAGAAGAGGCGACCTATGGAGTGCGTGAATCTTATTTCCCGCCCACAGGGCATAGAGGAGCTGGCCTGGGCATGAGCCCTTATCTGCTGGATGGCCAGAAGCCCGCAGAGATGCACCTGCTGCAGATGCTGCAATACGTTAACGAAAATACCATGCTGTTTCCCATGACAGAGAGCCTGGAAGGCTTAAGCAATCTTCCAGGGATACTGGAGTTGGAAGGCGTCACCGGCACGCTGGTTGGCGCTCATGACCTGACTATCGATATTGCTTTTAAGACAGGGCGTATCAACCCCGATGCTTTCCGCGGAGACTTGCTCAATAGCGATATTGTACAGGAGACATTGAGGAAGATTGCTGAAACATGCAAGAGGGCAGGGAAGGTATGTGGCGTTGGTGGCTTTTCTCCGAAGGGTTATGCGGAACTGGCGAAGCTTGGTTATCAGTACTTCGGCCTGGGCTATGTAACAAACGGAGATGTAGAAAGCTTACGTCCTGTTCTTGAAGAGGCGAGAGCCCTGATAAAGTAGCGCTGCAATCTTCTGCCGATAGCATTATCAATAAGGGGCATAACGAACAGGGTATCTTTGGGTGCTACGCATTAGACCCTGCGGTGCAGCAGACTGCTCGTTGCTATGCTTCAGGGTCGAGTCCTAACAGGCGGGCAGGGTTTAGCCTGACCATACGGGTGATATCATCCGGCGTAAGCCCGTATTTGAGCATGGTGCTGATAAGGAGCCTTATGCCCTCGCCCACGGACGGATGTGCCGGACCGCCAAAGTCGCTGCTCATGATGCAGTTTGCGGGTCCCTCTCCCTTTATCGCTGCGACAACTTCTGCTGGATCCCTTCTTCCACCGGTGGGAGAGATTTCCCATGCCGTATGTTCAATGATGACCCCTTCATGGGCTAGCTTCAGCCGGTCCTGTTCGCTGAGTATTGTCTCGGAGATATAATCTGACATGGCATGGGTAACGACTATTTTATCGATACCCAGTTGCCTGGCTTTCTCCACCACTACAAGAATCTCCTTTGCAGAAATATGCCCCGTTGCCAGTACCATGTCATAATCTTTCACAACTTTCAGGATATCAATTAGCTCAGGAAGCAGCGTGCCATCTTTCGCCAGTATCGAGATACCGTCACCCGGTATGCTGATACCAGTCTTACGCTCCACCAGGAATTTCGAGTTTGCGGCGGAGAAAACGGGCAACCACAATACCTTTGCCCCCATCTTTGCCGCTGACTCTACGGCAATTGCGCTCAGTCCACCGCCTTCATAATCAAGACAAATAGCGCCGAAAACCGCTATGTCTGGGACTAATTGGGAAACCACCTCGGCAAGGGAGACTGTATTGTAGAGCCTGTTTTTCAGGACAATTCCTCCAAGACCCAGCTCGCGGGCAGTTAGCACAGTTTCCAGCGCGTTTTTATGCCTGGATACACCGGGTTCAGGGGCAAAATGCGCATGCATATCGATGGCGCCCCTGACGAGCTTTCCAATTATTGAATCATCAACCCGTCCACTGAACTCGAGATTGTACCTGTGCGTGCATATATCACCGTTCATTTAATCCCCCGTTGCCAATATTTAGCTCTGCTAGTAGCTTTGAGTGAAAATCACATTGTGCTGAGCAGCCTGATTCACCGGATAGCTGTCTGGAATGCTTTCAGTTTAGCCTGAAATTCAGGCTTATTCCATACCTCACGATTTGGAGAGCCAACCGGCATTTCCCCGCTGATAATCAGTGAGACCTGCTCCAGAATCTCACTCCACATATTCATGAACAATTGGTCCGTCCATCCGAGAGCATGAGGTGCAACGATGGTATTGTCCATTTTGAGTAATGGGTTATCCGACGGCGTTGGCTCTTTATCAAACACGTCTAACCCTGCCCCCCGTATCCATCCTTCCTGTAGTGCCTTTACCAGGGCAGCCTCGTCAATTATCGGGCCGCGTGCGGTATTTATGATGAAGGCGGTTTTCTTCATCTTCTTCAGCTCCTTTTCTCCAACCAGGTGGTGAGTGCTCTCGTTTAAAGGACAACTGATATTCACATAGTCTGATTCTGCCAGCAGTGTATCCATATCTACCAGCTTTACATCAACATCGGCAAGGGCGGATTCTTCTACATAGGGGTCGTAAGCGATATGCTTCATGCCAAGTGGTTTGGCCAGGCGAAACATCTCATGACCAATATTGCCGGTACCTATGGAGCCCAGCGTTTTCCCTACTAATCCATAGCCATGGTAGTGAGTTTTTTCCGCCCAGCGACCTTCGCGGGTCAGTTTATCTTTGGTCAGCAGTCTCGTGCTAAGTGCCAGTATAAAAGTGAGTATCGTTACAGCCATGGGACGGCGCACCGCACCTGGAGTGATACATACCATTATATTGGCATCGGTAAGCGCGGGAACATCGACCATGTTGAAGCCTACACCGCCACGGTGGATGGATAGAAGTTGACTATTTCCGGTGATGGTGGTTTTGGTCCATTTAGGGGCGAGGGTAAAAACCATGTCGAAACCCTGTATCTGTTCAGGAGTAACCTCCGGCAGATGTTCCTTAAATATCTCGTATTCTACCCCGGCCATTTCATCCAGCAGTTTCAGTCCCGGTCCGGGGATGATAAACTTGCCTTCTTTATCGAAGAAATCCCTTGATAATGCGATTCTGACCTTTCGTCCCATGATTTTTCCTCCTTTCACTTTTGCCATGTGTCACAGTGATGATAGGTTATGGTAGTCAGCAGGCTTCGAATTGTCAATAATCTCTGGTTCTCAGTGCCTTTATCATGTCTCTTTACAGGGGCTATCAGGCAGGTTATAGTAAGCCATCCAAAATACCAGCGGTATTTTGAATAACGAAGGAGGAGAATTTTGATGAAAAAGAACCTAGCCAGGGAGTTTAAGGAAAGGATGAATAAGGGAGACAGGGTGTTCTGCGCTCTTATAGGGCCCGGTAATGACCCTGATAAGACGGTGGTAGCGCTGAAGGACTTCGGTTTCGATTTTATCATGATGGAGAATGAGCATAGCCTGGTAGGTAAAGAGACCATACACCAGTACATACGAATTTCCCGTGAACTTGAGATGCCGATATTGATGAGGCCTGAAGAAAAAACAGATACTTTCAGGTGTTACCTGGATGGTGGAATTAGTGGGATGATGTTACCACAGGTAGAAACACTTGAGCAGGCGGCTTATGCAGTGAAGCTATCCTATTTCCCTCCAATAGGCCACAGGGGAGCGGGACTGGGCATGAGTACCTATCAACTGGATGGACAGAATCCTGCCGAGATGAAATTACTGGAGATGCTGCAGTATGTAAATGAGAATACCGTCCTGTTTCCCATGACGGAAAGCCTGGCAGGTGTAAACGAGCTTCCTCAGGTACTGGCGCTGGAAGGAGTCACCGGTACGATAGTGGGGACCCACGACTTTGTAATAGACATAGCTTTCAGGACAGGACGTATTGACCCCGATTCCTTCCGTCCTGAACTGCTCAACAGTGAGTACGTGCTGGACAGGGTAAGAGAGATTGCCAGAATATGCAGGAAAGCAGGTAAGGTTGCTGGCATTGGCGGATATAGTCCAAAAGGATGCGTTGAGCGCTCTAAGGATGGATATCAACTCTTCACCCTGGGTTATGTGATAGATGGGAACGTGGAGAAACTGCGCCCCCTTATTGAAGAGGCTAAGGAACTGTTAAGGAAGGATCCACCGGACAAGACAGGCTGGCAATAGAGACATTGTTGACTATTAAAACGAATTGATAAACGAAAAACGGAGGTAAAACCAAATAAAATGGAGCAAAACACAATACGCATAGAGGCAGGACCGCTGAAAAAGTTTGCCACAGGCATACTGGCGGCGGCTGGTATGCCCCCGAAAGATGCGGAGAATGAGGCAGAGGTGCTGATTTGGTCAAACCTGAGAGGTGTTGACTCGCATGGAGTGATGGGTATCCCCCGATACATTGGTCAAATAGACACAGGATTGATGAACCCGAAACCCGATATAAAAGTGCTCAAGGAAACCCCCGCTATTATCTTTGTCGAGGCAGACCATGCTTTCGGCGCCGTTGTCACCACCTTTGCTATGGAGAAAGTAATCGAGAAGGCGAAAAAACTTGGTATCGGCTGGGGGCTGATAAGGAACAATACCCACCAGGGCGCTATGGGATACTATGCCTGGATGGCGGCACAGCAGGGCCTGATTGGGGTCGCTTCGGTTGCCAGCAGTCCCAATACCGCACCATTTGGCGCGCGTGCAGCCGGTGTGAGTAACAACCCGATTGCTTTTTCATTGCCCGCTGGTAGCTATAAATCGGTGGTCTTCGATATGGCGACCAGTGTCGTTGCTCGTGGCAAGCTGTTACTGGCTGAGGAAAATGGCAAACCTATTCCAGAAGGCTGGGCAATTGATAAAGAGGGCAATCCGACGACCGACCCGTCAAAAGCTAAGTCGCTGCTGCCTGCTGGCGGAGCTAAAGGGTCAGGACTTTCTTTCATTATTGAGTGCATGTCCAGCATTTTGGCTGGTTCGCCTATTATCGCCGCGGTGCTGAAAGGCCGGCGAAGCTCCGCCAATTTGCAGAATAGCTTTCTTATTGCGATAGATATCGCCACTTTCGGTGAGGTGGATGAGTTTAAAAAGAATGTGGACGAGTTTATTGCCTGCTTTGATGACCTGCCTCCGGCGAAAGGCTTCTCAAAGGTATTTGCTCCCGGAGGGCCTGAGTGGGTGACCTGGGAAGAGAGGTTAAAAAATGGTATACCTATCGCCCCCGGTACTGCTCAGAAATTGAGAGAAGTTGCTAAACGCTTTGGCGTCACGCCGCCGCCTGGCATGTAACAAGTTGACAGTACGAAGCGCCGATTGATAGACTTTCAATTGTGCTGGTATATACGGCCCCGTGGTGTAGCGGTTTAACATGCCACCCTGTCACGGTGGAGATCAGGGGTTCGAATCCCCTCGGGGTCGCATCTGCTATTTTGACTTTCCGTGTTTGCTGGCCTAAAGTCGTAGCTATATTAGGCTATAAGTGATTGAATCATCTCTCAAATGTGGATATATTCAACTAGTGTAATAAATACATCCTCCGGTAACAGTAAATCATCTAAACGAATACCGGCTGTCCCTCGTAGCTTATCCTGGCGGATACGCCTTCCCCTGCCCCGAGAAAGAACCAGCAAGTCCCTCTCTTTGTGGTTGATTTATGCCTTTATCGGCCTAATAATCATAGGAGGCGTTCTATTAATGCTGCCGATATCAAGTGCAGAGGGTCATTCTACAACTGCGGTAAACGCATTTTTTACTTCAGCATCGGCTGTTTGTGTAACTGGTTTAGTAGTTTTAGACACCGGAACCTACTGGAGTTCCTTTGGACAGGGTTTGATTCTTGCTTTGATACAAATCGGTGGTTTTGGTTTCATGACCAGTGCCACGCTTTTACTATTGGCTTTCGGTCGCAGGATTGGCCTTAAGGAAAGGCTCTTAATAGGGCAATCAATTGGGATTTCTCGCATAGGTGGCAATGTTGGATTGGTTAAACGCATGGCGATTTTTACGGCATTATCTGAACTTATAGGAGCTTTGATCCTTTTTTTTCGCTTCTCCAGTTATGAGTCCTTTCGAACGGCAATCTGGCAATCTATTTTCCATTCAATTTCGGCATTTAATAATGCAGGCTTCGATATCTTTGGCGATTTTCAGAGTCTCACGCAATATAGAACAGATACTCTGTTGATATTGGCAACGGCTGCGCTTATCTTCTTAGGTGGAATAAGCTTTATCTTTATAGCGGATTTGGTTAGAGTCCGTAATCTGTTCAAACTTGCACTGGATAGTAAATTAATATTATGGAGTACCATTTCATTATTGGTAATCGGGACAGTTGTAATGCTCTTAGCTCAGTTTACAGGTTCTACTGCCTTCACTGATTTATCTATATCAGATAAAGTGCTGGGTGCTTTCTTTCATTCCGTAACGACAAGGACAGCTGGTTTCACAACTATACAGATTACCAATCTGGCACCTGATGTACTATTCTTTACAATGTTCCTGATGTTTATAGGCGGCGCCTCAGGTTCCACAGCCGGTGGTATAAAGGTCAGTACCTTTGGTATGATAATGGCCACAATTATAAGTACGCTCAGGGGCAGAGAACATGCTGGAGCCTTTGGTAGGGAGTTTAATCAACAGCAGATTTACCGTGCTATATCGATTATAATACTCTCTCTTGTTGTTATAGTAATAGCTACTTTTCTTTTAACTATTTATGAAGATAGTAGCTTCACTGAACTACTATTTGAGACCTATTCGGCTTTTGGTACGGTTGGTCTATCTACCGGGATAACTCCCTTTCTCTCTACAGCTGGTAAAATAATAATTACCATAACAATGTTTATCGGAAGGTTAAGCCCTCTTACTCTTGCGCTGGCTTTGTTGCAATATCAACAACCCAGTTCATATCGCTATCCTGAAGAAAACATACGCATTGGATAGGAGGTAAAAATGAAAAAGCAGATAGCAGTTATCGGACAGGGACAATTTGGTGAGGCTGTTGCCATAACCACAACAAACATGGGACATGATGTGCTTGCTATAGACCTGAACGAAAAAAAAATTCAACAGGTCTCGTCACAGGTAACCCATGCTGTTCAGGCAGACGCAACTAATGAGGCAGTACTTAAAGAACTGGGTATTGGTAATTTTGACATAGCGGTTATTAGTATGGGTTCAAGAATAGAAACCAATATACTGGCCACTATTCTAACTAAAAAATTAGGCGTTCCCTACGTAATATCCAGAGCTGAGACTGAACTACACGGTAGCATACTGGAGAAAATCGGCGCTGATAGGATTGTCTATCCTGAATGGGAAACAGGAATTAGATTAGCCCAGGGAGTTTCCCTGGTTAACGTAGAAGACTACATGCCATTGACTAAAAACTACGGAATAATAAAGCTTAAGGCACCGCTATATCTTATCGGACAGAAGTTGTCTGAATTAGGTCTTGGCTATAAAAGTAAATGGCAAATCGCGGTTTTCTTGATTCAGCGTGATGAAGAAATCATAATGAATCCACGTCAAAGCGAGGTAATAAAAGAAAACGATATTATGATACTGGCTGGTAGTCATGATGACATGGAAAAATTTTTAGCCGAAGCAAAAAAGAATGGAAATAAGGAGTAAGGAGCTTCAATCTACTTTGCTTATTTCATCTTACAAATTTAGAACCACCTTCGCTTCCTAAAGAATACAATCAAACACGAAGTCACCAGTATCATCACACACCAGATACCGAGGTACCCATACCTCCATTGAAGCTCCGGTATATTGATAAAGTTCATCCCGTAAACACCAACGATGAACGTAAGTGGTATAAATATGGCGGCAAAAATCGTTAGTACTTTCATTACTTCATTCGTTTTGTTACTCATATTTGACAGGTATATATCCAGCATGCCTGTAATTATATCCCTTGAGCTTTCAATATTATCGATAATCTGAATGGTATGATCGTAGACGTCACGTAAATATACTCTGGTGGACTTATTTATTATAGTCGACTCGTATCGTTCAAAACTGCTGATTACTTCTCGCAAAGGCCAGACCGACTTTCGTAAAATTATCATATCTTTCTTTAGTCCATGAATAAGTTGTACTGTTTCTCGCGTAGGGTTTGATACGAGAATCTGTTCCACAACTTCTACTCTTTCACTTACCGCTTCAAGGACGGAAAAATAGTTATCGACCACGGTATCCAGCAAGGTATAAGCCAGGTAGTCAGCACCAGCCTTTCTAATACGACCCTTGCTCTTTCTGATTCTGTCTCTAACCGGATTAAAGACATCCCCTTCACGCTCCTGGAATGAAATTACGAAGTTAGAACCAAAAGCCAGACTGATCTGCTCTGTCTCAATCTCTGCACTGTTTCCAATGCAGTTATAGATCATTTTCATAACAAAGAATATGTAATTATCATTATCCTCTATCTTGGGTCGTTGATCAGTATTGATGATGTCTTCCAGTGTAAGTGGATGCAGGTTAAAATGCTTGCCAATCTTTCCTATTATATCGGCTTCATGCAAACCATCTATATTTATCCAGGTGACTGAAGGGCTATCTCTGAAAGGGAAAGATTCCTCTATGCTTTTAATTTCCTTCTCCTCGTAGTGCTCCTCGTTGTAATCGATAACTGTAATCCTCACCTTATCCATCTTTTGTTCGCCGACGTGCATCAATGTTCCTGGGGGAAGCCCTATTATTTGAGACTTTTTTATTGTTTTTAACATAATTACAGCCTCCTTATTTTAAGTAATATATATATTATACTCAGGGAGTAGGCTCTTCAAGGACTCTGATTTTCATGCTTCAGGTCTCACCTTTAAGCTTTAATAAAGACTCCGATATTTCATTTATGTGTAAATTATAAATGAAGAACTGTCTGCCATTCCTTAGATAGTTGAAGAGTATAAAGCACAGAAGAAAACAACCAAAGCAGAAACGAAGTTGCAAGCTTAGCTAAAGAGTAGAAAGCCTAATTCTCCGCCAATTTTGGTAAGTACTCTAATGCTTCTTGAATATGTTTCTCAGGCAGAGTCTGTTCTTTCATTGCACCTTCAATAAAATCCTTGAAGCTGGAAAGGTCGAGATTACTGCTAGCGTCAAGCAGGAACAGTATATTTTTACGCTCATTCTGTTTCTTACATTTAAGCCCTTCATCTATGACAGCAGCTAAGGCATAAGCTGTCTCAGGAGAGGCCACCAATCCCTCGGTTCGTGCGAAGGTTATTGCTGCCTCAAAAGCCTGTCGCTGCGTATAGGTTTTTGCTTCAATCTGTTTTTCACGATACAAAGCACTGATGAGTGGAGAGATACCATGATAACGCATACCCCCAGCCCGGATGCCGGGTGGAACGAAGCTATGGCCCAAAGTATACATCTTCAGCATCGGGGATAGCCCTTCCGAATCAGTATAATCATATGCATACCGGCCTTTGGACAGGCTTGGACAAACATTCGTTTCAACAGCAATCATTCGTATGTCTGACTTTCGATTATGATACAAGGGGAAAACAAGACCACCGAAGGCACTACCTCCACCTACAGCACAGATGATGATATCGGGATAGTCACCGGTTTTTCGAATCTGTTCTCTTGCCTCAAGGCCGATAACAGTCTGATGCAGCAGAACATAGTTCATTACTGTGCCCCATGAAAATGTTGCGTCGTCACGACTATTAGCCTCGTTAAAGGCTTCGCTCAGTGCGATACTCAGGCTTCCTGCCGAGGCTGGGTTTCGGGCGAGTATTTTCCTGCCGGTGGACGTTTTGTCACTAGGACTGGGCACCACCTCAGCCCCAAGTATTTCCATAAGGTAGCGTCCAGACACCTTCTCCTCATAGCTCGACCGTACCATGTATACCTTACACCGTAGGCCAAAAAAGTTGCAGCAGGTGGCCAGAGAAGCCCCCCACTCGCCGTTTCCAGTGGCCGTCACAACGCATTTCACATTCTCGTCATGAGCTGCATAATATGCCTGAGCGATGGCTGTGTTCATTTCATGGCTTCCTGTTGAGCTGCCACCTTCATATTTGTAATAAATTCGGGCTGATGTCTCTAGGCTTTTCTCTAGCTTTTCAGCGCGATATAGAGGGGTCGGACGCCAATTGGAATATATCTCACGAATCTGGTGCGGAATTGGTATGCTCTGCTCCTTTCTTTCGAGTTCCTGTGAAATAATTGAAGAAGGAGTAAAGGATTGTAGATCGTGACCACTTATGGAAAAGCCACTAGCGCTCATCATAGGTGGTATATCAAAATCCAGGTCGGGAATGATGTTATACCAACTATCCGGTATCTTAATATCTGCCGCTATTCGCATTTAGACGCTCAAAGTACCATTAAACAGGATTCGCTAATTCCGTATCAACTAAAGTAGATTGTAAGCAGGGGTTAATACTGATGTCAAGCTCATTTACTATATTACTAAATTATAAGCAGAAAGTAATTCCAAGTGCATTTGTTTTCAGGTTGCCTGGCGTATCTGTTTTAACTGGTTAGCCTGTCACGGTGGAGATCAGGAGTTAGAAATCCGTTTGGAGTCGCTGGTGCAGTACATGTCGGTGATTCAATTAGACCGGTATATCATCTGGCAGATATACTAGGTATAAATAAAGGAGGAAATTGAATATGTTGGTAACAGTTCCGTACGGAAAAGGAAAAACAGAAGTTGAGATAGACCGGGCACATGTTGCCGGCATTATAGAGGCTAATAAGGTACCGATTGCGGATGAGGCGGAAACGGTACGGAAAGCGATAGAAAACCCTATTAATTCCAAAAGCCTTAGCGATTTTCTGGCGGATGCAAAAGACGTGCTTTTTATCGTGAATGACGCCACCAGGCCCACCCCTACTGCTCGGGTGCTGGAGATAATCCACGATATGATTAAGCCGCTCGATGTGAAATTCATTGTAGCCACGGGAGCACATCGTGGACCAACGGAGGAGGAGTTTTACCAGATTTTCGGGCAATGTTATGATGAATTCAAGTCAAGTATATTCGTTCACGACGCGAGGGCGGATAAGGATATGGTCTACATCGGCACATCCAGGAACGGTACGGAGATGTATATTAACAAACTGGGTGTAGAGGCACATAAAATCGTTGTTATAGGTTCAGTAGAACCTCATTACCATGCCGGTTATACCGGTGGCAGGAAAGCCTTTTTACCGGGAATTGCCTCTTTTAAAACCATAGAGCAAAATCATACGTTTGCTTTAGAGCCAAAAGCTCAATCGCTTTCGCTGGAGGGAAACCCCGTTCACGAAGATATGATGGATGCGCTGGGGACCATTAAAAGTAGAGAAATCTTTTCAATAATGACTGTGCTGGATAAAAATCACAGGGTTTATGCAGCCACCGCAGGGAATATTGAAGACTCATTGACGGCGGCAACTGTCAGAGCGAAGGAAGTCTTTGCCGTAAAGCTCAAGGAAAAGGCGGACATAGTCGTCGCTGTTGCCAGGTTTCCTATGGATATAGACCTCTACCAGTCACAGAAGGCAATGGAAAATGGGAAACACGCGCTCAAGGATGGAGGTATCCTTATCCTGGTTTCTAAGTGCCGTAGCGGAGTAGGTGACGATACGTTTTCCAGGCTTTTAAGTGCTTCCGCTACACCGGCTGAATGCCTTAAAACGATAAGTGAAGGATATGTGCTGGGCTATCATAAGGCGGCGAAGATGGCGGAAATCGCGCTGTGGGCAACAATGTATGCTGTAACCGAAATTCCCGATGAGCTTATCAGTAGTATTTTCATGACGCCTTTTCATTCACTCCAGGAAGCCCTGGACAAGGCTCTCGAAACCGTAAACAAGAGCGATGCCAAAGTACTGTTCTTCGTGGATGGTGGAATGACCGTGCCCCTGCTTGACTGACGAAGGCAATAGCAGAACTTTTAAGCTAATTTTCAGCCTGAGTAGTTAGGTTTAACTTCTAGGAGGTAATTGTTGCAATCGAACAATTACAAACAAGTAATAATAGAGGTGCTGAAGGAACTACATTACGTGCCTATCTCAATAACTCAGAAAACGCTGATTATAGTATAGGACGTAGTAGAGGATTGAAATTGGATAGAAAACAAGATAGACTTTCAACAAATGAAAGTCATTCCCGAAGATTGGGAGGGAACTTTAAGAAGTATTACTGCCCCTGTCATTCTTATAGGTTTGGTCTTTTTAGTATTGGGTTCTGTAGCTATAGCACTGATAGCTTGCAGGCCAGTCACTCAACATTCTTTTCTATTAATATCTCATGGTATTGGCATATTATTCTTTCTGTCATTAATCTGGGTAAAGCCAGACAATCTAATGTTAAGTGGAGAACAACGTCTACGTAAAATACAGGAAGAGCGCAGAGCAACGCAAAAAAGCAAAAAATCAAGGCAAAAAATGTCGAAAACAGTGATAACCCCTCCAAAAGTAGCAAATCGAAAGGAGTAATCATGGTTTATCTTGTAGCATTTAATCTACAGAATAAGAGACATCACTATGATATATTCCTTGATGCGCTACAAATGACAAATTGGTTTAACTTCTTTGATAACGCATGGTTAATAAGCACAGATGAGAGCGCACAAGAAATTACAGAACGATTAGAAAGGTATATCAAGGAAGGCGATTTCCTTTTAGTTATAAGAGTAACTGATGAGTATTATGGGTTGCTTCCTGACGAAGCATGGGATTGGTTGCAAAAAGAGCGTAGTTCTGGAAAGTTACAATGATGAACTATATAGTATGTAAATAAGGAACAACAATTAGATAATCATCGAATACAGAAGAACGATACTGATCCTCCTCTCCTTATACTAAATTATCCCACAAAACTTTCACTTCTACCGGCCCAGTTCTCGGGAAGGCGACCATGAATATTACTTACTCTGCTAATACTAGTACAGAAAAGGAGGGAAGCCCACCGCGCTGAAATATTATCAAATCATTTATTGATATATTTATAATGCCTATCAGGTTAACTCAGAAAGCTGTGGTTCTTTTGTATCAACTAACAATCTAATTTCCTTTCCACTTAAATAGTTTTCTAACTGGCTTTCGGGTTCTCCAAACACTTTCTATATTTAAATATGCACCACTTTCTTTAAGAATACGAGTGAAACAATTTCTCTTTTTTGGCAAAACACCTAATACGTCAACTGTAACTTGAAAATACCTATGCTCCAATGGTTGTAGCTTGCTGTTAGGTTCAAGAGGATGAGGGCGGTTCAATAAATATTGCCTTGTTGATGTCCATTCTGGAATTGTAATATAAGCTCGCTTTCTATATCTTAGTAATGGTACTAATTCTATATTGAGTATGAGGGTCATTTTGGGAGAATCATAACTTGGCCAATACAAAGATGTGCATTCTACTTTCAGCACAGGATAAGGGAATAGTCTAGTTATCACACAGTCTCCAACAGTGGCAATTGTTGATACAACCCATTTCCAATGTGCAAGAAAGAAAAGCACAAACCTTTCCATTTCAAGTTTAGAGTACTCATCCAGCATATTGTTGTCAATTGTTTCATTTTTCTACCTCCTCACTAAATTTACTAAAAGTTTCTGAGTTAACCTGATAGGCATAATATTTATTAGACAGAGGAGTCATTTATTGGTCAACAGCTTCCTATACGGTTTTTGGCCACTCTTTCGGTCGTAATATTGAAACTATCCTCTTATCTGGGAGAGGATAAGGAATATTGAGGTAATCAAAGTGCTAGACTATAGACAAGCTAATGAAAAACGTTTAACATAGGAAAATGCGAGGGAGATGATAAATAACTAAAGGTCGAGTAATCACTTGAGGACTTACTATAAATAAGTATTGAAGGAGTAAAGCAAAAATCTAGGTTGGGGAATAAGTGAGGATAAATGATTAAACTAAGGGAAATGTCTGGGCGGCTGATAGCCATCTGCAGTTTAGTTGTACTGGTCATCGCAGTAGTGGTATTCTGCTTTGCGCCTTTGAAAGAGGTTCAATATTCCGAGCGAGTTGCATATCAAACTAGCGAAACATACTACGTGCAAGAATCCTACACAGTACAGGAACCATACATAGTACAGGTGCCGCATGAAAAAACGGTGCAATATACCGAGACTGTACCCTCTGAAGAGTATGTTGATATTAAGTACAACGTTCTTGACACAAATTACTACAACTGGTTTTGGACTTCAGGTTGTGATGTTTCTATAGTCCTACGAAATTCTGATACCGAAGGTGGTAGATTTCGTGTCGATTTTCATATCCGGCTTAAGGGAGGTGCAACAATAGATAAGACAGCCTATGCAACTATAGGACCTTGGCAAAGTGAAGAGGTCGAAGTGTACTATGACGGAGCAGGTTGCTCCAGTTTCACCTATAGCGTTGACCCTCCACAGAAGAAAATAGTGGAGTACAGGGAAGTAGAAAGGGAAAGAACTGAGACCGAATATGAGGAAGTGACAGAATATGAGACAGTCACAAAGTGGAGGCAAGTGCCAAAACAGAGAACAGTAACAAAATACAAGGATGTAACTAAGACTAAGTTGGTCTCTGCTTTGGATTATTTATCGAACTACTAAATGGCGGTTGGAAATAATAGAATGTACTACGATCACTGGCATTTTCGTGTATCTCATTGGAGTAGTCATAGTTACAAATAATTAATATCGTCATATAGATGGCGAACTGGGTTGTTACCTAAGAATGAATCAGAAAACAATGAACAAGCCTTTCTTGATAATAATTGGGCTAATTGTTGTGACTGCTATAGTTTTTTGTGCCGTACCTATGAAGACAATTACATATGTAATTCAAGAAGAATATCAAGTTACCGAAACACAACTTGTTAGCAAGCCATACCAGGTAACAGTATCACATTTGGAGAAGATTCCTTATGAAGTAGTGGTTCAAACGAAACCAACATATAGTGGCGATAATTTGTTTAATAATGACTATGCTGTAATGGCTGGTAACTATGCGTCGGTTAATAGCGCTATCGGACTGCATGAACGCGACCGCTTATCGGGTACAGTTGAAGAATTATCTGGTAAAGATATTACGTTTTATGTTTTTGACTATAATAATTACAATGCTTGGAAATCAGGAGATAGTTATTCATCTTACGTATATTTATCCAAAATAACTAGTGGTTCATTCAGTTTTGAACTTCAGTATCCAGGCTATTACTATTTTGTTATGGATAATACCTATTCATTGACTTCAAATAAAATTGTTTCTTTGATGGTAAATTGGGGCTGGCAATTAGGAACTGAGGGCTACGAAACCCAAACTAGATATAAAAGTGAGCTAAGATATGAATCAGTTACAGAATATCAAGATGTGGCAGAAAACATCACTGCTACAAGGTATAAAGATGTTACTAAATCTAAGAAGGTTTCTCCATTAGTGTATCTGCTTTACTACTAAAGTTATGATTTCAAAACAAGCCAATAAGCTATACCATTGAAAATATTCCTTAGTAGAATACGTCATAATTCCGACCTATCCATTCAAAAACTAAACTGATAATGTTTGCAGCAATAGTTACCATGTGAGATTATTCCTAGTGCTTCTTCTGAAACTATTTTTCGCTACCACCATTAATTAATAAATATGCCTATCGGATTAACTCAGAAACCTGATAAAGGGGTACTACATATAGCGTATAGTCAAAACCAGACTTATCTGCTTGGCTCAGGATTAGAATGTGGTAAAATAATGGTATGCGTCAAAGACTTAAAAGATTGTATTCACTAGGAGCAATCCCTAGTTGGATTATTATTTTATGGAAGATTGCTGAAGCGGGGGATACAATGAATTCCATTATTGATTGGCTCAGCCCTGCTTGGCAATTTCTCTCCTCACCAGTTGGGACTATTGTGTTACTTCTAATTGGATTCGGAATACTTATATATCTTGTGGTTAAGCCAGAAAAGAAGCAAGGTAAAACGGCAACCGACTTACCGTCACGGGGAATTAAGGAAATTCCTTCTTTGCCTGAGCAAGAATTGTTATCTGATTTGAAGAGAATGCCTAAAGGGATGCGAGGAAGGGTTACACGATGGGATTTCTCTGGCATATACAATCGGGAACCATACTTTGATGTCTCTATGGAATTAACTAACACCACAATATTCACGTTTAGCCTTAGAAGTCTTTCAGGGTTTATGAAAATAGCAGAAGAGCCGTGCTCAAACCCACCACAGGTATCAACTCGTTTTAGTATAAAGAGAGACGAACCTGCTGATATTCGTGTTCGTCAACCTATTGCTCCAAAAACGGTGGCCATTATACAAGACGCCGGGAACAACAACAAAGAGATTGAGTTTCATCTGGGTGAAGTAGTATTTGCAATTGAAAACGACACTAACGGATATGAGCAATACAAGCCCTATCTTACTGGTGGTATTTATGATATTGTGCCAAAAGATGGGTTGAAAAACAGATAAACTATGCCACATGTAGTGGTATTATGAAAAATTCTGAGTTAATCCGATAGGCATATTAATAAATATTGTCTCTTAAGTTGCGTGAGCCTATTAGAAGCAACATGCGGTTTCATTTATCATAGAAAAATCAAGTCTCTCTTCAGTTCTTTAATAAGCTAGAATTAATGATTCTATTGTACTCTCTATATATCTTGGGTGGAAGACTGCGATCTAATCGCGAATGTTACATATTTGTTTTCTACTATGTCCCCTTATTCTGCTTGAACTGTTTGCTCTTCTCGAAAATTTCTAGTTTTGCCTCGTGGCGTTGATATCCAAAGGGCCCGGAGCGCAGAGCAGAAAGGCTTTGCTCAACATCTTCCCTTTTTCTGGTAGCTTCACCTTCACTTAAATAACCAAGTTTTTGTGCCATGTCTATTCCTGCCAGTTTTCCTTCTTCCATAGCTGTGCTCGCTTCTTCTACCCCGGAGGCATCTCCAGCGACATAGATTCCTTCAATTGATGTTTCCATATCTTCATTATGAACGGGTAAATGCCCCCCTAAAACCGAGGAAAAAACCAGCTCGCAGCCAGCTATTTGGGCTAACCTGGTTGAGGGGTGAAGCCCGGTGGCGATGCACACACTATCCGCGGCAATAGTTCTTTCTGTGCCCTCGATTGCTTTCCAGTTACTGTCTAAATTAACGATGACAACCTCTTCCACCTCCATATTCCCTCGTACTTCTTTAATGGTGGTAGATGCAAGGATTGGCACACCGGCCCTGACGATTTTACTGGCGTGAACCTGGTAGCCTCCGACCTTTGGAAGCGCCTCAACAATAGCCAGTACCTCGGCTCCAGCCTGCAACAGTTGATAGCTGATGATTAATCCCACGTTGCCTGACCCCAAAACAACAAATCTGTGACCAGGAAGAACACGGCTGATGTTAATCATGGTCTGAGCTGCTCCGGCTCCCATCACCCCGGGGAGAGTCCAACCAGGGAAAACAATAGAGTTTTCAATGGCACCGGTTGCCAGAAGGATTTTTTCCCCTTGAATTCGTTGGATGTTCCCATCTTTTTCTATTGCCAGTGTTTTGTTATCGTAGATACCGTAAGCCACGGAATCGAGGAGGATATCTACCCCTGAATCCCTGGTTTGCTCCAATAGCTGCATACCAATATCAAAACCACGTGTACCAGCCTTGTGCTCCTTCGAACCGAAAAACTTGTGTATTTGCTTGAATAGTTGTCCACCTGGCTGTTTATTTTCATCTATTAAACTGACACTTGCCCCGGCCCCGGCGGCCTCAATAGCACAGGTCAGTCCGGCAGGGCCGCTCCCTATTACTATGACATCGTACTCTTTCAACTTTTCCCCCACTTTCCTCTACCGTATTGCGTCTCTATTACCATCCCCTCTGCAACAGGGGTGACACATGTCCTTACATTAGGGATACCATCTACAATCATGACACAATCGGTACACTGCCCGATGCCACAGAAAAGCCCTCTTGGTTGGTTATATCTGGCGCTAAATCTATTAACTCTGATGCCCACAGCAAGAAGAGCAGCCAGTATCATCTCCCCTTCCATCGCCTTTATTATTTTGTTGTCTACAGTTATCGTCACTGTCTCCTCTGCGTCTTGTCGACTCAGGATTGGATGCTCCGAAATGCGCGTTTTGTATTCGTTTTCTTTTTTGTCACAGGAATCGTTTCTTCCCGGGTAGTCAGCTTGTTTTATAGATATGCCCCGGACAAGCAGGGCGTATCTTCTGGGGATAGAGATACTTATGACAGGAGTGTGCCCGTTTATCGGTTTATCAATAATCTTAACTACCTTTCCCCTGCAAATTTCTTTCCCTTCTCTATCTGAAGCAGGTACTTCTTCTCCAATCATGGGTAATGGAAAATACTCAAAGGGGAAAGAAATCAAAGCTGATTCATGGTCATAGGTTAAATCAATTACGAATATAGCCAAACCAGGGCAGGAGCTTATGCAAATACCACAGCCTGTACATTTATCCTCATCCAGTACCGGCAGATTATTGATGGAGGCTCCAATCGTAATCGCCCCAAAGGCGCAAGCGGCTTCACAGGGGTTGCAGGGAATTTCCTGGATGCATTCAATTACGGCAACAGGCCCTTTTCGGAGCCTTTCAACTCCGGGGTATCCCGGACTTTTTTCAAGTTCCTCCGGGCTGGGGACTCCTCCCGAGGAGGCTCCCTTACTTGTCCACGATAGCAGTTGATTATTCTTGTCCATTTCCAACCCTTTCTGCAGTTGTTAAACCTCTTCCCCTTTTGGATTTGTGCGGCATTCTAGCCTGATTCATTTTCCATGCCTTTAAATCTTGAAAAACATAAGGCATCGATTGGCATTGAAGTCTTGTTTTCTGTTATTAATTCCGATATGAATTTACCTGTTAGAGGAGCAAGTGTAACTCCTTTTCCGGCATGCCCCGTAGCTATAAGGAAACCCGAAAGATTATCTACTTTACTTATAATCGGGTGGTCATCCGCGTAACAGAACGGTCTAAATCCGGCATATGTTCTAATACAATTGACCTCTTTATATTTGTGCAGGAATTTAATCATCCTTTTTGCCAGATAACTTGTTGCCTCCATTGTTCCCTGATTATTATAACCGGCAAAATCACGACTACTTCCTATGGTCCAGGTTCCGGTATTTTTTTGGACATAGTTTCCTGCTACTCCCAGTCTCGTCCTCAGATCTGTAGATTTTGCTGCTGCCTCAGCATTAAATGCTATCGATAAATAATCGGCGTCACAAATATACTTCCACCTTTCATTGAAAGGAAGTGGTTCTGTCACTATAATTTGCCCCCGTTGTGGCTTGACTGGAATAGTGAGGCCCACCATTTGCCCGATTTCTGGAGACCAGGCGCCGGCGGCAGTTACAATATAATCAGTAGTTATTCTCCCTTTGTCAGTAACAACTGCTGTTATCCTGTTTTCTTTTATCTCGATTTTATAAATATTTGTAGCAAGAAGAAATTCCGCCCCCATTTTTCTGGCGGCGTATGCGAATCCATGAGTCACCTTGAATGGATTTACTGTTCCACTCTCCCATTCTTCTATTCCCGCAACTACATCATCTCCGATGACAGGTTCCAGTTTCCTGATCTCGTCTCCTTCCAGTATACGGATGTTTACTCCTTTTTCTTGCATCTTCTGGGCATGCTTTTCAAAATGTGGACGTTGCTTTTCGTCAACGCTACATATCAGTAATCCAGTCTGTTCATAGTCAACATCATATCCGATTTCCTGGGATAAAGATTTATACAACCTGGCACTTTCCCTTATTAGACCAAGCAATGGTGATTCAGGTAGAGAAAGTGCGACAGGAACTCCGCCCTGGTTGGAGCCTGAGGCTCCAAGACATAGTCCTTCCCTTTTTTCTATTAAAGTTACCTTTGCGCCCCTTTTTGCCAGATGGTAGGCTACCGAGCACCCAATGACTCCTCCTCCGATAACTACTACATCTGCTGCTTTGTTCAACTCTCGTTTCCTTTTTCTTGAGCCAGAGCCTCCAGTTTAATTGGTTTTGTAGGAGGGCGACTGCTTAGTGGCTGGACATGGTTCATCCCCCTGTTCGTTTCTTGCGCCATTATTCTTCTTATTAAAGGCTCACAGGACCTCCCCTGGCATAAACCCATCCCCGCGCCTGTTAATCTTTTAACTTCGTCTACCGACCGGAGGTCGAATTGCCTGATAGCATCTCGTATCTCTTGCTCAGTAACCTCTTCGCACCTGCAGATAATATTGTCCATCTTCCAGTTGCTCGCTCCTTACTATTGTTCTTGATTGAAAATTTATCACGGTTACAGTATCCGATACATGCCCTCTCTGTAAAGACCAATAATGGTTCTGGATTATTGTTTCTAATAAAACAGGTATTGCTTTTGTATTTCAGTCTCCGTGATAGATTGTTATTCCAACTTATTCTCTGCTGTTTCATGTTTTTATCAGACAGTGTAAAATCCCTCAATAAGAGGTGTTGAATCAATGGCAATAAGGAGGAGAGGATGTCTCAGATTAAAGGACCTGCACTTTTCCTGTCTCAGTTTGTTGGTAACGAACCCCCTTTTAACACGCTGGAAGGAATAACCGCGTGGGCAAAATCCCTGGGATACCTGGGAGTGCAGATTCCAGCTCCAGTAAAACAGCTTATGGATCTGGATAAGGCAGCGGAATCCAAAGATTACTGCGATGAACTGAAAGGCAGTTGCCACGAGCTTGTTATCACGGAACTGGCTGCCCAGCGCTACGGGCAGCTTGTCGCTGTTCATCCTGCCTATAACGAAGTGATGGATAATTTTGCTTCTCCACACGTCAGAGGTAATCCCCCAAAACGCTCAGAATGGGCAATAGAGCAGTTGAAGAAGACAATAAAGGCATCCCGAAACATGGGCTTAACTGTGGTTCCTACTTTCAGTGGTTCGCTGCTCTGGCCTTATCTCTATCCCTATCCTCCGAGACCCGATGGACTGGTTGAACTGGCCTTTCAGGAACTGGCAAAACGATGGAAGCCTGTTCTTGATTACGCCGAGGAAAATGGAGTTGACCTCGCTTATGAAGTTCATCCTAATGAAGATGTTCATGACGGTATCACCTTTGAGAGATTTCTCCAGGCGAGCGGAAATCACAGGAGGGTTAACATATTGTACGACCCCTCTCATCTCTTGTTGCAATGCCTGGATTACGTCGGTTATATAACCTGTTACGGCGACTATATTAAGGCTTTTCACGTGAAAGATGCAGAGTTCCGACCATCTCCCCGGAGTGGGGTCTATGGTGGCTACCAGGAATGGAAAGACCGCCCCGGACGTTTCAGGAGCCTCGGCGACGGACAGGTTGATTTCAAACAGATTTTTAGCAAACTCACAGAGATTGGTTTTAGCTCCTGGGCAGTACTGGAATGGGAATGCTGCATAAAGTCGTCGGAACAGGGGGCACGTGAAGGAGCCGAATTCATCAACTCCATGTTGATAGACAGTACGGAAAGGGCGTTTGATGATTTTGCAAGAGGCAAGGCAAGCCTCGAAACGAATAAACGAATGCTGGGAATGGAGTAAAACGAATGGAAAGCCGAAAACTACGTGGTGGAATGGTAGGCGGTGGTAGGGGCTCAAAGATTGGGGCTGTACATCGCATGGCAGCAACGATAGACGGGCAGGCTGAGATTGTGGCAGGGGTCTTCTCTTCAAACCCTGAAAAATCGAGGAGCTTTGCGGAAGAACTATACCTGGATTCTTCCCGGGCATATTCGAATTATCGGGAGATGGCGGAAAAGGAGAGTGCCCTCCCTGCCGGGGAGAGGATTGATTTTGTCTCCATAGCAACGCCCAATGCATCTCATTTCGATAATGCCAGGACCTTTCTGGAGGCAGGGTTCAATGTCATCTGTGACAAGCCTATGACCTGCAGGCTGGCGGAGGCGCAGGAGTTAAAAGCAATGGTTGCTAGCTCGGGAAAAGTTTTTGCCCTGACCTATACTTATACTGGTTATCCCATGGTTAAACATGCCCGTTATATGATTCAGCAGGGACTGCTTGGTAAAATCGTTAAGGTGGTAGCGGCATATCGCCAGACATGGGTGGCGAGGCTTCTTCAGTCAGAGGATAGTTCGCTGGATATCTGGCGTCTTGACCCCAACAAAGCGGGGATTTCCTGTTGCATAGCCGATATTGGAATTCATGCGGAAAACCTGGTTCATTATGTAACGGGTCTGGAAATTGAAGAACTTTGTGCTGATTTATCCAGCTTTGTGCCGGGAAATTTGCTGGACAATGACGCCAGCATTTTGCTGCATTATAAGGGGGGAAGCAAGGGGGTTATGCATGTTTCTCAGGTATATGCAGGTGAGGAGAATAATCTAAGTATCCAGGTTTACGGAACAAAACAGAGCCTGTCCTGGAACCAGGAGAATCCAGATTACCTGGTATGCAAGACACTGGATGGATACTCAAGCACTTATACAAAAGGTTCCAGAGGAAGCAGGGTTATATGTGATGAGGCGCGTAATGCCAGTCGTTTGGCTCTGGGTCATCCCGAGGGATTCATTGAGGCATTTGCCAATATCTACCTTGGGGCTTTTAATGATATTCGAGCGCAACTGGCAAATCAGCCAATTCTTGCTGGTGACTACCCCACCATCGATGACGGAGTGAACAGTATGGCTTTTGTTGAAACCGTGGTTGCCAGTGCAAAGTCCGATGAGAAATGGGTCAGGATGAAAGGTGACGGTGCCGTTGGTCGTTAATAGTGATATGATATTAACAGGACAATTTAATAAGGAAATTAAGAATGAATCTTAAAGCGTTACAAAAAATAAGTTATGGACTGTATATCGTCTGTTCAGTGCAGGGGGATAAACTGAACGGGCAGATTGCAAACGCGGTTATGCAGGTGTCCTCTGAGCCACCAACTATAGCAATAAGCATAAACAAGCATAATCTCACCCATGAATTTATCGCTGGGAGTAAAGTCTTTTCTGTTTCGATTCTGTGCCAGGAAACACCAATGACGTTTATCGGGCGCTTCGGTTTCAGGTCGGGCAGAGAGCTCAATAAACTGGAAGGGGTAGATTATTTAACCGGCAGCACGCTGGCTCCAGTCGTTACTGAAAATGCAGTAGCTTATCTGGAGGCAAGGGTAATTCACAAGGTGGACGTTAATACTCACACCCTGTTTGTTGGAGAGCTTGTTAATGCTGATATTGTTAGCGAGAAAACGTGCATGAGCTATGATTATTATCATGAAGTTAAACGCGGTAAGACACCTGTCAATGCGCCGAATTATATAAAACAGTAAAGGAAGGTATATAAATGTCTAGTAGAAAGAGTTTTACGACTGAAGAGGCAAAAGAAATAGGTGAAAAACTGGGAATTGATTGGAGCAGATTTGATGTCGAGCAGTACCGGATGGGACTTGATATAGAGCTTGAACACGGTAAAATCGACCCACATACCAATGTCACCGGTGACGACCCGATACTGACCGGTAAGATAGCCCTGGCTCATCTTAATGAGATAACAGATTATTACACCAGGCTTGCCGAGATGGAAGAGGAAGCTGAAGGGAAGTAGAATCTATTGCCCGCTGAGGCAGGAACGACTACGTGATTCAGGGGTAGTCTGGCCTGTGTCTTTGCTTGTAAATCAAACAAGGAACATAAACTCGGGTAGTGCCGCAGGGTTTCAGTCGGTATTTCTCATTATCTGAGGCATGGCTTAGTATCACAGGGATTATTTCAAGTCTATTGCTGGCTGATTTTCGGGGCTACCCGTGAGCTTTGAGTGCTATGATATACCGCAATAGCGATTTATGGAGGAGGCAACAAGGAGGAAAAATGCCAGAAGAAGATATAAAGAGCAGACAACTTGAGAGTGGCACGATTGATTCTGCGGAGCGACTTGTTTCCATTGTTAAATGTACAAGGACTGATGATCCGGACAGCGTTCTCGAGGCGACACTGGAATCACTTAACCTGATTGGTGGGCTGGAATTGCTGATTAGCCCCGGAGATACTGTACTGCTGAAACCAAACGTGCTCTGTCCTTTTAACTATAGGACAGGCGCCGTAACCAATCCTCATCTGGTGAGGGCGATGTGCCGCCTGGCACGGGCCGCGGGTGCTAAAAAGGTCATCATAGCGGAGAGTGCCGCCATTGGATTCGATGATACCATGGAGGCGTTTGCCGGAAGTGGTATCGCAGCGGTTGCCAGGGAAGAAAAGGCTGAGCTGGTAGACCTGCTGGATACTCCTATCCTCTGCATGGGAATACCCAATGGTATAGTATTAAGGAGGCTGCAAGTACCAGAGATAGTTATGCAGGCCGACGTGCTGATTAACCTGCCAGTGATGAAGACGCATGATGTTTTCCCTGCGACGCTGGGGCTTAAGAATATGAAAGGCGTGCTTCGTCAACAGGATAAGAAAAAATTTCACCGCTGGGGACTGGCTCAAGCCATCGTGGATTTAAACAAGCTGGTGTTGCCACAGCTTACGGTCATTGATGGGACGGTGGCTATGGAAGGCATAGGGCCAGTATATGGCACGCCTGTTAATCTTGGGGTTATTGTTTCTTCCTTTGATACTGTTTCTGCTGACGCAGTAGCTGCTACAGTGATGGGTATTGACCCCATGGAAATTGAATATATTAAACTTGCTGCCGAGCAGGGACTGGGATGCGCTGATTTGTCCCAAATCCAGGTGCGGGGTTCCTCTATAGACGATGTTAAAAAGGAGTTTAAGACCACACGGGTTGACTTCGATTCATACAGGGAGCAGGGGTTTTGGATCCATGAATCAGGTGCCTGTAGTGGTTGCCATCATTTTATGGAAAGCTTGCTAACCTTTCATATGAAAGAGAACTTGGATTTGCTGAAAGGGTATACGATAATATTTGGACAGACAGTCACGCCTCCGGAGAAGATTGAAGGCGAGCTTCTCTCCTTTGGCTCCTGCACCAGGAGATACAGGAACCAGGGAGGATATATCGCTGGCTGCCCTCCTCATGGCCTGGATGTAGTTGAGTATCTCAGGGCAAGAAAAAGATGACTTTAAGTCGATACGTGGGATTAAGCCCGATGGATATCCATAGAGCCGTCTATGCGAAGGATGCTGCTGGTACAGGATAATAAATAGTTCTAACGGTAGTCAGGAATGCTATAATCAGTAGTGGCAGGTAGATATCATGTTTATAACGATTAAGGCGAAAACACTTGGCAGGTATATGTTAATACCATCTATCCTGATTATGATTGGCTGTATAGCGTTTATGTATTTCTTGATTTCCAGGATAATAACTACTGGTGAATATATTAGCTGGACAGCCCTGTCGACACCGGTTGCCGTTATAGTTATTTCTTTCTCAGTGTTCACTCTATACACCAGCATTCGCTATATCAGGAGCAGGCCTTTCAGGCAGAATAGAATACTGGGCTATATATTAATAGGCAGCAGTCTCCTCTTTTTACTTAGTAGTTCCTCAATAGTTATTTTCAATAATATTACCGGGGTTAACCCTGGTGGATGGCTACATCCTGTGATAGGATTTATTGCCGGGGCATATCTAAGTCTATTAGGGGCAGGTCTCATATCTGACAACAAGTAATGTTGCTGGATATGCTACTAGATTAGTTACTGCCAGGAGTGGCATTAACACACGCCGGGTGATTTTGGGAAAAACTTTCACTACTGAAGGGCAGACGGTGTATACACGTCTCGGCGACTGGTTTGCTATAGCTATCTCAGTGATGTTCGGAACGACTATTATCATTGCCATCTTTTCGATCATGCGTGGGCGGGATTGAACTATCTGTTACTAAAGGCCAAGTGTCTTTCGTGACAGAGCCAGAGTGGGCTGGGTTTCAATGACATGACAAAGCTGCCCGTGGCCGGGATCGTAGTACCAGTTGTTTGCATCAATCCTCATCCGCTCGTTCCATTCCTGTGGAATAAATGGTTAGTAAAAGTTCGGTATCATCAATGAGTCGATAAGTCGGTTTCTTTCCGGAGAGTTTTTCACTCTCATTTAAAATTATTGGAACACCATCGCCCCGCTTTTCCATATAGAAACTACGGCCCACACTGCCAACCGTTTCCGCTACTGGTGTTTCCGCAAGCAGGCTAGTGATCAGTTCGTTGCGGGTTACCTGGCGCAGGGCTATGCTTTCAATGGTGACGGTATTCGGAAGAGCGCCTGGTGAGTAGATTTCCAGCCGATCATCAAACATGAAGAACCTGATCTTTGATCCAGAAATCGAGTAATCACGATGAGCAACGGCATTTACGACTGCTTCAAAAACAGCTCGTTCGCTAAACTGCGGTGTTTCTATCCGATAAGGTTCCTTAGTGGCCATAATAGTTTGATTTCTCTTCAGGAATGCCATGACCTGTTTGATTTGCTGATCTAGTGGTCCGTAAATCTTTTGGGCATCAGTTTGGTAATTGGAGTCTTGCCTTACTCCCCGATAATGTACAGCTTCAATGAAGGCACTGGGTAGAAAGTGCTCCGGATGTTCACAGCAAAGCAATACACCAGCTACTGAGGCACGGACAGTTCCCCCTTCCTCTTTTGATAGCAAATTTCGTTTCAGCAGGACAATCTCCGGGGATTCATCAGATCTCGTGGTGAATTTAGGCCACAATTTATCGGATAAGTCGCTCATACTTGATTGAGGGACAGGCTGTTCTTCGAATCGAATTAACAGGGTCTGTCTACGTTGTTGAAACAAGCGGGCAAGATATTCAGGGGGCATTTTCCGTTTAGAACTCCCCTGACGATAGAAGTAACCCCCCATACTTTCATGGACAAACAGACTACGTGGGATCTCCACTTTAAGGACGGGCTGTAGTACTCCTGTGTTATCAGAAAGCTCAATACGGAAAGCGCGGAATAAGACGGGAGGCTTGATACTTTGTTCGCAAATTTCGAATACATATCGCTCGACTATATCTAACTGATCTATAGGTATCCCAACAATTTCTTTGGTTTTGTCATCAACACCAAGCAGAAGAATGCCATCGAAGGTATTTGCAATAGCTGCTATCTCATCGGAAAGGTCACCACGCGAAGGGCCAGCAATATTTTCGCCTCTGAATCGGACCATCTTGTATTCAAGTGAAGTATCTTCTCCAAGATGTATTTTTCTCAATAGTTCTTCTATACTGTCAAACATGACGTCCCTCCAATGCAATGCGGCGATAGCGCTGTTCGAAAGCCTTGCGTCCGCCCTCCATAACCGTGCAAATCGTTTGCCGAACTATGCTCTCCTGAAGGCTGCCATTACACTCCTTACGTGTTTCTCCGCCTCTCACAACGAGAGCAGTTACCAACTCTGCGTCACCGTTGACGACGATGTTCGCGTTGTGTGTTACCACGATTACCTGTCTATGCTGTTTAACCTCCCTCAACTGGGTCACGATTAAGTCATAGATCAGGTGGTTGTCCAGATCGTCCTCCGGCTGGTCCAGAATCAGGGGCTCCTTACCGTAGGAAAGTAGAAAAGCCAGGAGCGCCGCGGTTTTCTGGCCGGGCGAACCCTCCTGGATTGACCGGAAGTTCCTCCCATCGCTCATTTGGCTGTATTGGACGTCGAGGGAGTCTTCAGGAAACCAAAGGTCAAGGCGGTCAAGAGCTTCGGGTGGGAGCTTTACGATATGGGTCGCGAAACGTCGGTCTGCCACAGTTCCCTCGTCGTATTGGTCCAAAGCAATCTTTCTAATCTTGTTCTTGATGTTTGCAAGATTCTGTTCGATGTCCTCGGGTCCGTTACCGTTCCTGTAAAGTTCGCCAAGCAATCCTTCACCACCTATTGAGCCAATGTCTTTATCAAAACCTCTGTCTTCCCTTTGAAGCAATCGGCGAAACTCGGATTCGACAGTCTCACGCGTTCCGTAAGGAACGACATGTATCTGGACATACTGGTTATCACTTAGGATGTTATTGATGAAATCCCCGCGAGATTTGGTCAGCTCTTGGCGGATTTCTACCAGTTGTTGCAATCGAAACTTTGCCTGTTTATTTAGCTCTTCGACCTGTTTTTTACGCTCGTCCAGTTCCTTCAGCCGCTGCTCGATGGTCTGCCGGCGCTGTACGAACTCGCCGTAAGTTGCAGGATCGCCGGCCCCTTCTTGGGCCAGATTCTCTCGCAGTTCTTGATAGGCTTGTGCAGCAGCACTGACGCTCTGTTTCCAGGACGACTCATCCCTGTTTTTCCGCCATTCGGCGAGAACTTCATCTGTTTGCGATGCAAGAGATTCAACCGCTTTTCGGATTTCATCCAGGCGATCATGTACCTTGGCAGCATGCTTGCGCAATTCAGTATCTATCGCTGAATCCGGATTGAAGGTTGTTTCGTCGAGAAGGTCTGGGACTATTTCTCCCGCGACTTTACGTAATTGGTCTCCTGCACCAGTCCAGCCTTCCTCCCATGCCTCGACATCCCGTTTCTGGCGGCTCCGTTTTTGGAAGGTTTTAAGGACATCGGCATGTCCTGCCTGCTCGAAGATGGCCAGTTTTCGTTTCACGTCGTCGAGTTCTCCTCGAAGACGTGGCTCCTCTGAGAGACCTGCTTCGATTTCTCTGGCCTTAGCGCGTAGAGAAAGAAATCGTCCTTCCTGCTCATTCCACCGATCATTCCAAGACCGATAGTCAACCTTCGAAGCTTCATCGACAACCTTGAGTAGCGCAAGCGGCGTCTTCGTTAGCTGGAATATCTGCTTCTGGCTGTAAATACGTACAGGAAACCGTTGTTGAATATCGCCTTCTGCGGGGCGCCATTCTGCATCGATATATTCCTCAATGGGTTCAAGGTCCCCGGCAGGATTCCACTGAACACGAAACCGAGAACCGTTCTTGCGATAAATCGCCGTGATCGCAGTGTCGTTTGTGAGTAGCCCTACGTCTTCTCTATCCGGGTAAACACGCCCATACTTTTCAAACTCTGCTTTCAAATCGTCCGGCAGCTCATCCTTCCGTCGCAGAACAAAGCGAAGGAACTCGACGATGGTCGACTTTCCCGTGCCCCTGCCCCCAATGATGGCATTGAGCCAGGGGTTAAGCTCGATATAGAAGGGTTGAGAGTGGCCTAAAAAGCGTGCTTGCGAGATCTTTATGGATTCCAATACCAATGCCGCGTGCTCATTTGGGTTTTCGGTCCCCTGGTCGGATCGGCGAATCGAGAGGGGTCCGTCAAGCAGAGCGAGCCGCAACCCTTCGATGTTGGGCGAACCCATCTTAACCCAGGTGAAATGGCTGCCTGGATATCGCTGTCCCGTGTTACCGGAAGGATGATGGGCGTCCGATCCAAGGATTTCAGTCCAGCACAGGTTTTTGCTAATGTATGCTTGTGGTTTCTGATATGCATGGTTCATTAGCTCAAGGGTGAAGATATCTTTGCAGTTCAATATTTGCTGTAATGTAGTCCCCGTTTGTTGAAAAAGCCCGTTGTTCTCATCCACATGGGCAGGAATTGCTATTCCATTGGCCGATACTATAGCGTCGATTACTTCGATAAACGATTTGGTTGTGACAACATTGTTTGAACCCTTTGTTCCAGTGAATCCCGCAGCTCCGAGGAGTGAGTCGATATCCGATGTTGTTTTATCGCATCCCAGGATTGCCAGAAGATGCACGCCGCCGTTAACCGAGATTTCTACACTGGGGAACACATATATAGGCCTGAATCCCTCAGGTTGCTCTGATTCGAGTTCGCTAAGTGCTGTCTTAACGCGATCAACCCATCCGCCAGTGTTATGATCCGTGATGGCAACGCAATCAATGCCTGCTCGCATATAGTCGAGAAGCCATTCCCTAGGTTTACGTTGTTTGAGAGCCGCCTGATCTGTGCCCTTGCCGTAATCGTCCGAAGCTGGAGTATGGGTATGCAAATCAAACTTCCACCACCGCGAACCGTTCCATTTCCAGTCTGTCATGATTCACCTCCTGTTCTAGTCACCGCTTGGTCGTACCGCCTGAGGAGTTTGGGTTCCTCCTGGAGGACATTCTCCTGAATCTTGCGGGCTACGGCAATAATTATAGTGTAGCCGCGCTCTTGCCAGGTTTTTTTGAAGCCAGCGCGAAAGGTCCAGATTGACGTTAATCCGCGGAGCGCCAACGTGTCCTTGTACGTCTTGAAGGGCAGTGGTTTTCCCTGCTCCTGCCGGAGCTACGACCAGCATGAGCCGGTGATATAGTTCATTTGCTTGTTTGATCTTTCGCACAATCTGATCCGCGAGTGGTTCTGCCATCACTGTTTCCTCTTTGTATCTGGCTTACTAACTCTCGTTTCATCCAACCATCTGTCAATGGCCTCCTTCCGGAAGCGCCAGTGACGACCCACCTTCTGGGACGGAACCTTACCTTCCCGAACGAGCTTATAGAGCGTGGATTTCGAGATTTTCAGGTAGAAGGAGAGCTCTTCGATAGTCAGGACATCGCCTGGTTTTTTATCCATCAGGTACACCTCTCCGCCCGCAAGGCAAAAGTCCCTTCATAATGCCTCATAACGATTAACTAATATACAGTTAGTGACAGTTGCTGTCAACCTTTTTTCTGGATTTGAGATAATCAATGCCTAATTCGACTAGATACTGGTTGGAATGAGTGCCATTTCACTACTGTATGTTTTATATTTAATAAAGACCCATGCCAAAACGCTGATCTCCCTGGCGTGAACCGGTACGAGGTAGTCTAGTTCTTCAGTGAAAAAGACTTGAGTACACGTAAATGGCCTTGAGGGAAACCTGTCTCTGGTTATACTTTAATGACCGCTTGCTGGTTCAGGATGCTATTGGGGGTGCCGGTGTCTCTGATTCGCTTATTTCCGGGATTAGACTGTTACGCCGTTCACGGATGGCTGCCTGTGCCGCAACCAGTTTAGCTGTTGGTATGCGGAAAGGACTGCAACTCACATAATCAACCAGTATATTATGGAGATAGCAAACAGAATTGGGCTCTCCTGCCTGCTCACCACAAACACCAACTTCAATGCCAGGTTTACTGCGCCGTGCCCAGAAGAGGGCTGTCTCCATGAGACGGCCAACGCCTTTGATATCCAGTATTTCGAATGGATTATTCCGCAGAATGCCAAGCCTGAGGTATGATGAGAGGAATTTTTTCTCCACGTCCTCCCTGCTGAATGAGAATACGGCCTGCGTCAGGTCATTGGTGCCGAAAGAGAAGAAATCCACCACTTCAGCCAGACTTCCTGCTCTCATGCAGGCTCGTACGGTCTCCATCATTACACCAAACTTCAGCTTCATCCCTTTTAACATATCTTTAACAAGCAGTGTTTCTTTAGCAGTGATGACCTGCGGGAGCATAATGGATACATTTGCAGGGACATCTTCCATTGCTTGTTGGATAGCATTAAGTTGCATCTGGTATAGCTCTGGGACTGTGACAGCAAGGCGAACACCTCTGTGACCCAGCATGGGATTGGTTTCCCTGAGGTCGGCGATTCGCTGGCGTATGCGGACGTCTTTCACCTGGTCTTCGCGTGGAAGGAATTCATGTAGGGGCAGGTCCAAAAGCCTGATGATAATGGGTAATCCTTTTAGCACCTTGAAAAGCACTCCGAAATCTTTTGTCTGTAAAATTTGCAGCTCATCCAGTGCTGTTCTCTGTTCTTTTTCATTTCTGGCGAGAATGAACTCACGGATGACAGAAAGGCGTTCAGGAGCATTAAACATCCTCTCTGTACGGCAAAGGCCGATTCCTTCGGCGCCGAACTGTTGTGCTTGCGCAATCATTTCCGGGGTGTCTGCATTGGCTCGAATACCAAGTCGCTTAAATCCATTGCACCATGTTAGCAGTGTGCCAAGTTCAGGAGTGAGTCCTACCTTTTCCACTGGCAATAGACCCAGGTAAACATTTCCGCTGCTGCCATCGATAGTAATATCATCACCTTCTTTGACTATTTGTTCCCCGAAGGTGAACTGTTTTAATTCATAGTTGATACTGATTTCTTCTGCACCACAGACGCATGGCTTGCCCATGGCTCTGGTGACAATAGCCGCATGAGAAGTCAAGCCTCCTTTTTGAGTGAAAACACCATCTGCGGCAGCGATTCCCTGGATATCATCAGGGCTGGTCTCTGCCCTGACAAGGATTGTAGAAAGCCCTTTGTTTGTCATCTGCTGGACAGCGGTGGTATCAAAGGCTACTTTTCCGCCAACAGCTCCCGGTGCGGCATTCAGTCCCTTTACCAGCACCTTGTATTTGGATGGATTCTTGATTTGGTTATGCAGCATCCCCCGTATGTCAGCGACGGTAACTCGCATAATCGCTTCTTCCATGGTTATGGTATTTTCCTCAACCATGTCAACGGCAATTTTCATAGCTGCATATCCGCTGCGTTTACCATTTCTGGTCTGGAGGAGATAGAGCTCGCCTGCTTCAATGGTGAACTCAATATCCTGCATGTCCCGGAAATAACTTTCAAGCTTTACGCCAAGACCATCAAGTTGTTTATAAATGGATGGCATTACCTTCTTTAGTTTCTCAATTGGTTCAGGTGTTCTTACTCCCGAAACGAGATCCTCTCCCTGCGCCTTTGATAAATACTCGCCGAAAAGACCTTTGGCGCCGGTACTGGGGTTACGGGTAAAGACCACCCCGGTGCCTGAAGCGTCATCTTTGTTTCCATATACCATTGCCTGTATAACGGCGGAAGTGCCCAGGGTGGAACTGATGTTATTCAGGCGGCGGTATTCAACCGCCCGCATACTGTCCCAGGACTCAAATATGCTCCTAACAGCACTGGCCATTTTTGAGTAATCACCAATATTTAAAATGGTATCCATCATACCTGGCATGGATACAGGTGCGGAGGACCTTACCGAAACTTCTAGTCCCTCTCCCAGTTTCCTGCCCATTTTTTCTTCAAGAACTGAAAGAGCTTCTCTGATTTCGTCTTCGGGTAGTAATTTGGTTTCTCTCCATTGCTTATAGGCATCAATGGAGATGGTAAATCCTGGTGGTATTGGAAGCCCAATCCTTGTCATGGTAACAAGGTTGGCACCTTTGTTGCCAAGCCGTAGCTTGTCGTTGAAATTGTCGCTGAATAGATGTACGTACTGCAATTTATTGAACCATTCCTTCCGGGGATAAATTTAATTTGACTAATTTACGAGGGGGAACTGAGGAGTTGACGTAATGTCAATCTTTAAATAATCTCGCTGCGTATTTATATTTTTATTTCGAGACGAAGTATAGTCTATTTCCTCGTAAAAAGCCAAGTTATAGTTGATGGTGACTAAAATACTATAGAAAATTAATGTAGATGGCTGAAATAACCGTTCGGGGGGGTTACAACAAAGTGTTCAATTGCTATACTCTGTAGAGCATAAAAAGAAGAGGAGAAGGGTCATAAACAAAGAAAAAGATCTGTTAGCGATAGTATTGTTGAGCATAGGGATGAGCATAGCAGTGGTTCCTCTTATCGGACTCACGCCAAACCGTACCCCCTGAGGAATCAGGCTTAACCCTGTCCTCATAACAATCATAGCCTTTATTCTGCTGATATCCATTTACCCTCCCATATTTATCTCCAGTATCAGCCACATTGAGAAGACTAATATAATCCGTCAGCTTATTCGCCGACAATAAACAATTCCGTGTCAAAATATGCTCTGGTTAAGTAGGCTGCAAATCGTGCTTTATCTCCCAAAGTCTCGGTTTGGACTACACGAGTTTTTTTAAGCATATCTGTTTTTATGAATCGTTCTTCAAGCAATCTCACAGTGTTATCAATCATTTCGTCAAAGAAAGCTTCGTTTATTTTTTTACGTCGGCTTTCGGATGTTGAGATATATGACTGCACGAAAGATTCTCCTTTTAATGCCCTTTTGAGTATTCTCGGTTCCTTTGAGCAAAAATAAGCAGGTAGGTTTCTATTAAAAGCCACATAATGCTGGTGTTCATCAGGCAAATGGCCAATATCACTCGGGCTAAAAAGAGTGGAACGGTAGAATACATGTTTATTGGTATAGTATTCGGTTAGCTCGTCATCTGTATAAAATTCTGGGGCGATATAGTAAACCTCATTGCCACTCAGCTCCAGATAAATCAGCAGCTCATGTTGCATTGAATATTTACTGCGAATCAAATACATCCTATAGAAAGGTGCATTGAATAACTCCCAGTGTTCAGAATAGACACGTTTTAGAAAATGAGACCTTTTAAACTGGAGATACAAAGGAGCACCTACCAAAGGAAGCTCAACGTCGTATCCTCCTCCAACCTGCCCCTCTTTTTTCAATGAAGGGAATATAGGATGACCTCTCAAAGCACCTAAGACGCCATTTGCAAGTTCCTCGGTAACAGCATATCCATAAGAGAATTCCGAAAATCGTGGTTCCACAGAATACCTCCTACTTTACCTCGTACACCTTCAGCACCTCATCCCCGTAATGGTTGATTACCTTGATGGCAATCTTACCGGTCTTCGGCAGGTCAAAGGGACGGCTGACTGTGGAGTAGAGGGATGCCCAGGCTGCCTCATCAATCTCAGCCCTCAGGGCTCTTTTGAGCTTAGCGTAAGGTTCCTCGGCGCCGGTGAAGTAGGCGTGGCGGACAAAGAAGCTTTCCTCGTTGTAGTCGGTGTCGATGAACCAGCAGGCAATATCATCAGTAGAATTACTGCGTACCTGCCCGGTGGTGGGGTCGTAAATATCCAATCCTTTGATTTCTACGGTGAATTTGCCGTTCTTGTGTTTATTGATAGCCACATCCGGTTCGCCGAAGACCATAAACAGGTTACCGGCACCGGTGCTCTTCAACAGTTCATCGCCCATAGATAAGTCCGGATTCATCCTGGTGATGAGAACATTCAGATTTCCGTAACGTTTGGCTTCTTCAGATACATGTGGGTCGAAGGCAAAACCACAAACGATAAGCAGGTCAAAGCCGACTCCCTTGACCGCTTCTTTGGCCGCGTCCTTAACCAGGTCAGGACCAACAGTTCCATATTGGGGTCCAATGCAGACTGCCACACGGCGTGTCTTGCCGTCTTTATCCGTGTATTCCCCGGTAGCTTGTAGATATTGGCTGGCATAAGATTCCAGGCGGTCAAATTTCAGTCTCTCGTTCTTGACCGTATTCTGGACGCCGGCTTTTTTAAGGTGCTCTAATATCATCGTCTCAAACTGGGAGGAGTCGGCATCTTGATGGGCTGATTTTTCCGTTGCCGGGCGTTCTTCATCAAGAGAAATAAAGCGGTGCGGCGATAGACTTTCCACGGTAAAGGGACCAGTTACTCTGACCCGTTTCTTATCCTCATAAGGCTGGTCATAAAGGGTTTCACTTTCAGCATGGCGGGCAATAGCTTCGTCTATTTCTTTGTGGCTCACGCTTTCTTTAATATCCGGGTTATTGGCGATGGATTTGAGAGTGACATGCGGCACCCGCTTATAAACAAAGCCCTTTCTAACATCATTTTCAGTTTTATGGGCAGGCGGGTTTATGCCGGTAACATCTCTCTCTTTGTTGATGCCTTCCGGTGAGTCTGCCAATAGGTAGTAAGGGAGCTTGGCTGACATTAAGCGGGTGCGTGCCAGCGCCAGTGCCACCCGGCTGGTATCAACAGTTATCCAGCGCCTGCCCCACTGCTCGGCCACATAGGCGGTAGTGCCGCTGCCGCAGGTGGGGTCAAGCACCAGGTCACCGGGGTCGGTGGTCATCAGAATGCAGCGTTGTATTATTTCAGTATTTGTTTGAACGACATACACTTTATTTTCAGAAAATTTTACCCCTTCCCAAATATTATTCACTACTACAACAGGAAAATCCTCAAAATATACTTTTACTCTCGGAGTATTCCCCCTGATAATTATCCGACCAGCTTTAATTAGGTTTTCAATTCCATCTGGTATAGAAAAGGTCCAGTGTTTATGGGGGGGCATGAATATTCTTTTCCTTCAATTTTTATCTTAGAAACCGTATTACTCGTATTTCCTTGACTATGAAGTGCCCGTGTATAATAGACTCCCAAATCATCCCTGTCATTGAAATAACTCGGCGGGTTAGAAGGCAGAGTAAATATTCTTCTAAACTTTGCATTATTATGCTTCACATACCATAAGATATAATCACATGAGTTATAAATGTATTCTTCACCACTAGCCTCTCGTGTCTTAACGGCAATAATTGAAACAAAATTTTCACTGCCGAAGACCTCATCCATTAAGCATCTGACAAGATGCACATTCTCGTCGCCAATCTGGACAAAGACACTGCCGGTCTCGGTAAGCAGGTCGCGGGTAACTACCAGCCTATCTCTTAAATAGGCAAGGTAAGAGTGAATACCCAGTTTCCAGGTATCTCTGAAGGCTTTTATCTGCTCCGGCTGGCGTGTGGCGTCTTCGGCCTTCCCGTCTTTGACATCCCGCTTCCTTGTGCTTACCTGCCAGTTAGAACCAAAATTGATGCCGTAGGGCGGGTCGAGGTAAATCATCTGCACCTTGCCCTTCAGCCCTTCTTTTTCGGCAAGGGAGGTCATCACCAGCAGGGAATCACCCAGTATCATGCGGTTAGACCAGTTCTGCTCATGCTGGTAGAACTCCACCAGTTCCTCAAACTGGAGACCGTTAAAATCAGCGAAAAGCTCAAGCTGGGACGGTTTGTCCCCTTTAGCCTGAGCGCGTAGTTCCTCAATAAGATACTTGGGGTGGATTTTCTCCTGAATGTAGATAGGCACGGCGGGCACTGCCAGGTCTTGTGAATCCTGCTCGTCCTTGCCTTTCCAGACCAGTTGCGGGTCAAGCGAGGGGTCACGCGGATAGAGAATAGTCTTGGGCTTGTTTTCATCCTCAATCACAAAGCCGCGCAGTTCTTCGGTGGGAATATTGGTGCGTCGGTCTTTATGTACCGTTGTCTCAATCGGTGTTACCGGTTTGTTTTTGCTGATTGCCATGTTATTTCCTCCAGGGTTTATATTGCAGACACGGCGTGACGTGTCTCTACGCAGGTATCTCGCGGCAACTCATCCCACGTCCTGCCCTCCAATAGACGGCCGGTCTTTTTCCTGTTGGTTCCGCCCCACTGCTTGAAAAAGAAGGGAACGGAGGCATTCTGGCATTGGTCCCGAATCTCAATTACCCATGGCTGTTTTATCGGCCTCGCTCCAGGTCCCGATTCACCTCCGACGATTACCCAATCGATTCTAGAAAGGTCAAGGTCTGGTAGCGGTCCCAGCAGTGGCTCCAGAGACAAAAACTTGACTGACGCCCCTGTTGAACGAAGATTTTGAATGCGAAACGCGCAGTCGGCGTTTTCAACGCTCACACCCATCCATACGTTTTCCGGCCACTCCAACTCTGAACTTAATTCTGAGACGCGTTTAGATCGCTTGGTAAGTATTTGGAAATCATGCCATGATGCTCGCCTCATTACGTCAAACACCTCAAGTATGAATGACAAGGGGACGTCCTCGTGGAACAGGTCGCTCATGGAGTTGACTAAAATAGTTTGCGGCTTCTTCCACCCTAATGGCAGGTCGAGCACCTGAGGGTGCAAAGTCAGCTTAAATCCGTCTACATAGTTGGGTTGTCCCATGGCCTGCAGACGGTATGCCATGCGCTCTGCGTAACAGTGGCTACAGCCTGGACTCACTTTAGTACAACCGGTAACCGGATTCCAGGTGGATTTGGTCCATTCTATGGAAGAATTAAGAGCCATTAGGAAGTCCCCCTGATACGATAGGTATTGAATATATCTTCGACAATGCGGGCCCCGGTCCTATTGGGAGAAGCAAAGAAAAGGTAATATATAGTTGCTCCTCTTTTATTTCGCATCGGCACGGGCTTTGGAACATACTTGAATCCAGCGACCTCTTCTAGTCGCTTGCGAAATCCTTCCGCAATGGCTTCGTTGTGGGTTTTTTCGTCAACTGTATCGCCCCAAAGAGTCGGCTTTCCCACATATGCCGCTATGCGCCACGAGTGGTCACCCCAGGCTTTGTCCATGCGCTCAGCTTGTGCAGGTGCTACCTTATCAGGATTGCGCCACAGGATGTTCATGTTGGCGTCCATGATCATGAAGTTATAGAAAATCTCGATAGAGCCCATCTGGCCGGCGGTTTGTAGGACGTTCCAATCGACGTTCAGCGCGTAAGGATCAAGAAGGCACAACGCCCTGTTGAAGTCTTCGTACTTGCACCGGGGAAAGACCGTGTCGAGGAGAACCTTATTGGCATCACCCTCATAAAAGAAAACATCCTGGCGTGAGCCAATCTGACGGCGAAGTTCATCAACTTTGCCGCCATGAAGGTCGATCAAATGGATTTCGCTGAAAGGAGAAGTAACTTCCAGCGCGTTCAACGGGCTTCCGGGTACGAACTCACTCGTACGCCTAGAGACATGCCGTCCCGCCCCTGCAAACGCATCAATGTAGATATGCTTCCTGATGGCAGACTGGGTGCTCATAATCGTCGAGTAGGCGCTTGCATATTTTCGCACAATGTCGAGTTTGACTTCCGACCAATAGCCTATCTCATCATAGGCAAATGGCTTCACTGCTCACTCTCCTTTTGTCGAACAAACGCCCTGACAGTATTTTTGGCGTCCCAGGGGTCACTGATTTCAATAAAAGCCCACTGCCCAAATTCGCCGTGGTTGTTTACCGCTGGTACCCACAGGTTGCGGGCGGCGGCCACTTTGGATGCCTTCTCTCTTTTCTTCTCGCCAGTGACTTCCACAATCAGGTTTATCTGGTCGCCATTCTGTTTTCTTAGCCGGACAATGAAATCCGGGTAGTATTTTTTCTCATCACCATCAATGACATAAGGAATGGTAAATTCCAAACCCTGATTTTTGACATAGCAGATTACCTCGTCCATCTCTTCCAGGGCCTGCGCCATTTTCTGTTCCCATGATTGGGTATCAGCCACCACGTGGGAAATGTGACACTTGTTCGGGTCTGCGGGATAGACAGCCCGCGTCGTATCAAAGTCAACATACCTGGTGGAGCCGATAACATCATAGGGCCTTAAAATCGGTTTCAATCTAACCTGCCCTTGCCTAGCACCGGCTATTGAGGTATAAATACGCTCGGCGGCAAAATGAGCGTTTTCTGTAATGAGTAGCATCTGGATAAAAGCATTGTCTTTAATGGTAACGCACTGGGACATCCACTGGCGGGCAATATTAACCAGTTGCGGGAATAACCAGGGTTTGACATTGCCGTCCGCATCGTTGAAATACTTATCCAGTACTGTCCGGGCAAGGTGAAATACCACTTCCTGTGCGCGCTTCTGACCCAGGATATATCTCAACTCGTGAATGGTGGTTTCCCCAACGATAGGAGCATTCAAGGTTCTGTCGGGTGTGGTTTCGGTGGATAGCACCATCTTAGCATCCTCGGTGAAGACGGCTTCTAACTTTTCCGGCGGCAAGTCATATTTATAGCCAATGACACGCGGGAAAGTAATTTCACAGGCAATTCTATCATCCAGCGCCCTGACACGGGTGATGGGGCGTGGCGGTTTAATCTCATTGTTCTGGCCAGCGCAAGGAATAAATGAGAACGGGACGCCATAAACCTCAGCATATTCCGCTTCAAACTTGTCGCCATTTGTAGGCTCATAGCTCCGGCGGCGCAAAGCGCGTCCCACCACCTGCTCACAGAGTAATTGAGTGCTAAAAGCACGGACTCCCATAATGTGGGTCACAGTTTGAGCATCCCACCCCTCTGTCAGCATTGATACGGACACCACGCACCTGACGGTTTCACCTAATTTCCCGGCTTTACCCACGGTATTCATTACTTCCCGCAAAAGGTCTTCATCCGTTAGCTTCTCGGTACCACGTCCTGGAAATCTCTTTTTGTAATCACTCTTGAATTCCTCAATGGCAACCTCAGCCATTTTCTTGAATTCTTTACTCATGGCTTCGCCGGATTCGAGCTGCGCACTGTCAATGAGAATGGTGTTGGGAATGGGTAGCCATTGGCCATAAGAGTTATCGTTACGGAAGATACCTAAATTGCCGGGCACTACAGTGGTGTTACCATCTGGCAAGGGTTTCTCATACCCTGAAATCCAGTCATAGACCAGCTTAGAGACATTGGTGTTATTACAAACAACAATAAACACTGGTGGTGTAGCGCCGCTAGCTATTGCTTCAGTGTTTTGCTCCCATTGGCGGTAGTACTTTTCATAGTTACCGTACAAGCTAAGCAGGGCGCCTTCAAGCTCTTTGGGTGGTTTGGGGTCACCGGTGCTTTCGTCCCTGGTGCCTCTGCCCTTTTTTGGCAAGTGGTCACGAATGCGTAACCAGATGTCGCGATAGGTGGGCATTTCTCCCTGCATAGAATCGTCAGCGACCGGGACACGCGGCACCTTCACGATGCCGCACTCTATGGCATCGATAAGTGAGAAATCAGAGACTACCCAGGGGAATAGCGTTCCTTCAGAATATCCTGAACCGCGCAAAAAGAATGGAGTGGCTGACAGGTCATAGATTACCTTTATGCCAATTTTCTTCTTGACAGCTTCCAGCCCGGAAATCCAGACACGGGCTTCTTCCTCACGCTTCTCCGACTCGCGGCGGTCATCGCCGGTTAGCTTCATTTCTTCCGTTTCTACCTTATGGCGGTAACAGTGATGCGCTTCATCGTTAATTACGATGATATTTTTCTTACTGCCTAATTCGCGGCATACTCTCCTTACCATCTGGTCTGGGGTTTCGATAAGTGAACTTGATTGACCGTTAGACAGGATATACTTAGTAAGTTTACCGGCTTTAACCAGCTCTCGCAGCTTAAAAGTGTGAAAGTTGGTGATGATAATCTTGGCTTTGCCTAAATCCGCCATCTGCGATAAAGAGACGATGTCTCTCTGCTGATAGTAGTTTTGCGGGTCATTTGGGTATAAGACTCTTAAACGGTCACGAATAGTAATGCCTGGTGTAACAATAAGGAAAGCATCGGTAAATCTGCCGTCTTGAGGATTGGCCATTTTATTTAAGACCTGCCAGGCAATAAGCATCGCCATAACCACGGTCTTACCGCTGCCAGTTGCCATTTTGAAAGCAACACGGTACAGGCCTGGATTATTATCTTCGTTGAATCCCCGGATGCTGTTCTCCATCCAGTTGTCGCCGTACTTGTTGGCAACTTCAGCCAGATAAATAGCGGTCTCCATTGCCTCTATCTGGCAAAAGAAAAGTTTGCGTTCCCTGTCAGGGTCAGTCCAGTATTCCAGCAATTGACGGGTTGCGTTGGTAATGCCAGCATAATCCCCTTTGCGCCATATGGATACCTTTTCCCTGATACGATTGATAAACTTGTTTTCTTCCACTCTGTCCTGAGTCCACTCCGTATCAAGTACAAGCTGTTTCCCTCCGGCTTTTTTCCTGGGTTTGGCAATTGGCACGAAGTAGGAACTTATGCGCCTGGATTCGACTACTTCGTCCGTGATACCATCATCAGAAAACTTGAAATGTTTAGTGGGTTCTTTGAATGGGGAATTTAAGATGGGGTTCTCTATGACTACTTGCGGCATATTTTCACCTGAGAGATGATGTTAACAACAGTAGTCAAGCACATCAATTTTAAACTCATATCATCTGCGCTCTTAATTCCAAAACCAAGTCCTCTTGGGCACCCCGATTATATACCCCTTTGTAGATTGCCAACAAGACCAGGTTACAGTTGATGGTGACTAAAATACTATAGAAAATTAATGTAGATGGCCGTAATAACCGTTCGGGGGGTTACAACAAAGTGTCCAATTGCTATACTCTGTAGAGCATAAAGAGAAGAGGAGAAGGGACATAAACAAAGAAAAAGATCTGTTAGTCATAGCGCTAATTAGCCTGTTGACAATTCCTGTAGTGCTACTTAGCAGTGGAGCGTTACGCATTGTACTGGGTTTACCCATGCTGCTGTTCTTCCCTGGTTATGTTCTGCTGGCGGCGATGTTTACCAGGAAAGAAAGCCTCGGGGGTGTAGAGAGAGTAGCATTGAGTTTCGGTCTGAGTATAGCGGTGGTCCCTCTTATCGGGCTTTTCTTGAATTATACGCCCTGGGGAATAAGGCTGAATCCCGTACTTATATCGATTGTAAGCTTTATCTTGATAATGTGTGGTATAGCATGGCATCGGAGAGAGAAGCTGGAAGAAGGTGAGAGGTATCAAGTATTGTTTCAATTTAAACGTCTTTCGTGGCAGGGTCAGAGCGGGCTTGATAAGATTTTGTCGGTAGTGCTGGTACTGGCGATAATTGGAGCTATTGGCACACTGGGATACGTGATAGTTACTCCGAAGGCAGGGGAGAAGTTCAGTGAGTTTTATGTATTGGGGACGGAAGGAAAGGCAGCGGGATATTCTACAGAGTTGGAGCTTGGAGAAAGGGGAGAAGTTATCCTGGGGATTATAAATCATGAGCAGGAGGAAACGGATTACCGGTTGGAGGTGCTCCTGGATGGGGACATTGGTGGTGTGGATATCTGGATAGGGGATGAGGTAGTGAGTCGTGAGGGAAAACCTGAAGGACTGGATAGAGAAACCACTGAAATAATTCTTTGGGAAGAAAAGAGACTGGAAGAAGGAGAGAGGCTTGGCGCTAATATGCTTGACATAACAGCCCTGGGATATGAAGAGAAATGGGAGGGCAACCTTTTTTACGAGCCATTACAAACGGGTTATGGGCAGAAATTGGAGTTCCTGCTATTTTATCCCAAGTTGAGGCAGGGGCATCATTTCAGAAGTACTCTAGAGAGCGGATGCTTTGCCGATATAGCTCTGGATGAGGCTGAAGGAACGGTGGAAGTCAGCCTGAATAACCAAAATGGGGATTCTCATAGCTACCGACTGGAAATACTACAGCAGGGAAACATCATTAAAGAGGAAATTTATACCGTGAATGCCGGAGAAATGCTGGAGGAAGAAATCCAGTTTACGCCTGGTGAATCAGTATTGATGCTGTATGAGGATGGCGAATTAGTACTGGAAGACAAAGGGGCTGAACTCTCGCTACACCTGTGGTTGGATATTAATTGAGGATTGACAGCATGGTTATTAACGGGGAGGATATATGACTGGTAAAGCAATTTGCATAGTGCTTCCTGCCCTTAACGAAGAGGAACACATTGCTAAAGTCATTGCTGAGATTCCCAGGGCAGAGCTGGAGGAAAGAGGTTACACCGTCAGGGTCCTGGTTGTTGATAATAACAGCACAGACAAAACATAACAGGAAAGGTTGCCGAGGAGAATGGTGCTGAGGTTATCATCGAAACGGAGAGAGGTAAAGGTTGTGCGATGAGGACTGGCTTTAAACAGTCCCGTGCTGATTTCGTGTTTATGCTTGACGCAGATTATACATATCCCGGCAGTTTCATCCCGGAAATGTTGGATGTGTTACTGGATGGTTATGATGTGGTAATTGGCTCCAGGCTAAAGGGAAGCCGGGCAAAGGGGTCAATCAGTCGAATGAATATAGTAGGAAATCATCTGCTTACCCTGATGGCAGCTATGCTGTATTTTCATCGGATAAGCGACCTTTGCACCGGCTACTGGGGGTTCAAGGGCGAAGTTGTACCGAAACTGCGCCTTTCAGCCTCGGGTTTTGAGCTTGAGGCGGATTTGTTTACACAGGTGGTGAAGAGAGGTTATCGACTTGGAGAAGTTCCTATTTACTACCGTCGCCGTGGTACTCCCACCAAGCTCAATTCTCTGAGGGCTGGTTTTAAAATAGGCTGGACACTAATAAACAGGAGATTTTAGGAATTACTTGTCTAAGAGAGTAGTGTTGAAGTTATAGCTTATCTGGTGTAGAGTTCAGGTTAATGGAGGATTGAATATGGAATTTAAGTACTACGCCTTACTAGAGAGAAATGAACTGGGTGGATATACAGTCTCAGTTCCTTCACTGCCGGGTTGCATAACCGAGGGAGACACCTTGGACGAGGCTATTGCTAATGTCAAGGAAGCTATCGCAGGCTATCTTGAGACCCTGCGAGATCTTGATAAACCCATACCACTGGAAATTCCGGTGGAGGTTGAGGTACCTGCGTGAGTCGACTTCCTAGAGTCACTGGGCAGGAGGTTATGAAAGCTTTAATCAAGACTGGCTTTACCGAAATAAGAGTAAGAGGAAGCCATCACTATTTTTATCATCAGGATAGAGACAGTATCGTTACTGTACCTGTACACTCAGGCAGAATTTTGGCACCCAAAACCTTAAAATCAATACTGGCTCAGGCGAGTATGAACATCGATGATCTCCGTGAGTTACTGTGATTAAATCCCCATCCACTACCGCCGCCGCCCCACGCCTGCCAAGCTCAGCTCCACAAAGGATAGGCTCAATATAGGCTGGACACTAATAAACAGGAGATTCAGTTAGTGCATAAATACTTTGTCACCGGTGGTGCCGGCTTTATCGGTAGCCACCTGGTTGATCGGCTGATTGAATCAGGTGAGCTAACTGTCTATGACAATCTCAGCACGGGCAGGAAGGAGTTTATCCAGCAGCATCTCGATCGGGAGAATTTACATTTCATTGAGGCTGACTTACATGATTTTGATACCTTAAATAGAGCTATCGCCAACCATGATGTTGTCTTTCACATGGCTGCCAATCCGGACATCAGGGCAGGTATTACCAATACCAGTCTTGATTTACAGCAGGGGACACTAGCCACGTATAACGTGCTGGAAGCTATGCGACTAAACCATATTAGCAAGATTGTTTTTGCCTCCAGTTCCACCGTTTACGGTGAAGCGGGTAGCATGGCGATAGCAGAGGATTATGGTCCATTGTTACCGATATCATTATATGGTGCTGCTAAACTTGCCAGCGAAGGGTTAATCTCTGCTTTCTGTCATATGTTTGATATGCAGGCATGGATTTTCCGCTTTGCTAATGTTATTGGAGGCAGGTCAGGGCATGGTGTTATCTTTGATTTTATCAACAAGCTGAGACGAAATCCCAGGGAGCTGGAAATACTGGGTGATGGCAAACAGCAGAAGCCCTATATTTACGTGAACGATTGCATAGAAGGTATACTCTTTGGTCTTGAGCATTCCTGTGAACAGGTCAATATACTCAATCTTGGCACGAATTCTTCCACCAACGTTAGCTCCATTGCTAATATGGTGGTTGAAGCTATGGGTATAGCTGGTGTGAAGTTCAATTATACTGGGGGAAGTCGTGGCTGGCGTGGCGATGTACCACAGGTCAGGTATGATAATACTAGAATGAAAGATCTTGGATGGGAACCAAGATTCAGCTCAGATGAGGCGGTCAGACAAGCGATAAAGGGAGCATTGGGGAAATAAAATATCAGCAATGAGAAAACTACCGAAGATATCTATAATCATTTCTTCTTATACTATGGACAGGTTTCAGGATATCACTGAGTTAATGGATAGTATCCATGAACAGACTTATGACGATATCGAGGTAATAGTGGTGACTGAACGGTCTCAGGAGCTTACGGAAAGCATTCAAAGCTATGTTCGGGAGAAAGGATATTCCAATGTCAAGGTGCTATTCAACCAGGGAGAGAGGGGAATATCCCCAGCCAGAAACCTGGGTATAAGGCATGCCACAGGGGAGATAATAGCTTTTGCGGATGATGACGCTATTCTTTTTCCTGACTGGGCAGAGAAGACGGTTATTGCTTACGGCGGAGATAGCTCAATCGGTGGACTGACTGGTCCTATTTTACCTTTGTGGGAAGACGAATCAATGAACTGGTTTCCCAGGGAGTTTTACTGGATATTCTCTTGTACTTACTGGGATTGGACAGAATCCACCGAAATAAGGAATGGCTATGGGGCCAACATGTCCTTCAGGCGCGATGTTTTCGATATGTGCGGCCTGTTTAAAACAAGTCTTGGAGTAAAAGGTTATGGCAAAGGTGGCTGGCAGGGGATAGGAGGAGAGGAAGTGGAGTTTTCTTTAAGAGTAAAAAACCAGACAGGCAAACGTGTAGTCTATCATCCGGGTATAAAGGTAAAACACAAGGTTTTTAGCTACAGGTTCGAAAGCAGATTTATCAGGAGAAGAGCCTACTGGGAAGGGCAGGCAAAGGCAATGTTCAAAAGCCAGTATTACTCGGGAAATAAACAGGTTCTATCTACAGAACACGAGCTTCTTCGCCGGATTTTATTCAGGCTGGTGCCCAGTTCTATAAAACTTTTCTTCAGTAAACCTTACACTGCCTGGCTACGGTTATGGGTTACTATTATAGTATTGGCTTCTGTCGCTACCGGGTATTTTAGTTATAAATTGCTTAATCTGCGTCCTAATAAAAAGTAAAGTCTTTCATTATGGCATGAAATTAATGACTGAAATAGGCACCAGACGTAAAATAATTGGTATTCTGCTTCTAAGCACAGTAGCACTTATAATCTATCTTATATCAATTCGACTGGCCTATCCATTATTTCAGAACACCAGGCTTATTGACCCCCTGGCTGAGATGCACGTCTTATTTCCTCTCTACTACGTAGCCATTGTTCTTATCGCAGTGGCCGGCTTTTTTTGTTTTGCCTGGCGTATTGGCAACCGAGGTATTCATCTGCTACTTTTGCTTTTGCTGGGAATTATGCTGTGGTACACGCCTCATTACATGTCCGAGTTTTCTCATAACCCTGATGTAGCCAGAGATATAGGTTTGGCTTTGCATTTACCGGAAATATTGAATGGCGAAGCAGTCCCGTTCTCGTGGTATTGTGCAAACTATCCCAGTTCATATGTATTTTCATGGCTTTTTCTCAACATAACAGGTATAGAGCCGCTAAACTATATGCTGTTATTTCCAGTGCTCTGTATATGTATGTTCATATTACTGGGTTATACTCTCGTTGTCAGGTTGTTTGACTCCAGAGTGGCTTTTTTAGCCATGTTATTGGCTATTCCCGGAATGCATTATGCTATTTTTCATGCCTCAGCCCACTCACTTGGTGTATTACTTTTATTAACTGCCTTACTATTGCTGTTTCACAAAGGGCTGGTATTCAGGATACTGACTTTCTTGGTAATAATAGCTATGTTTATATGCCACCCCATTTCGCCGCTTTTGTTATCCATATTTCTAGTAGCGGCGTTAGTTATCAGCTACTCTGGCAGGATTGGAAGGACACAGATAGTAATAGCTATGATGTTTATAGTCTGTTTTACAGGCTGGTTTTTCTGGCCTTCAATCCAACTCACGTCATTATCACCTGAAGTAGCTGAGAATGCTGCACTAATGTATGAACGGATAACACCAGGTGGACTTGTTACTACTAGGGAATATTTATCCGGAGCACCATTTATATATGCGGACATTCACAGGCTAAACATATTTGTATATGTGCTATATGCCTTCACTACAACGGCAGGAATTCTATATGTAATTTTCAGGGAATATGCTCGCCGGGATAGTCTAAGGAGTTTCCTTATTAAATTAGGGGGCCTGAGTCGTAACCAGTTATTCTTGATTATCAGTGTATTGGCACTTCTCATGTTCACTGTTCTACTTGCGGAGACTGACCATACAATGATGGAACGGGGCTTAACATTTGTTATTTTAGGACTATCATGCCTTATAGCTTCATTATCCGAAGGAATATATAGTTCAGGCGTAGCTCATAGATTTATATCCTTTGTTGGGTTGGGAATGATATTTTTTCTGACGCTATCGTATCCAGTGATTGCATACAGCATTGAAGCATATACGAATTTTCCAGCTTCGGAGGGTGCCGCATTAGAATTTATGGCTAACGATGTTCTTTTCGAGGAGAAGACGGTGACGATTACTTCGAAAGAACAGCTTGTTATGTATACCATAGACTTTATTCCGATGGCCTCAACTAAAGGTGGAGCTTCATTTGGGGCAGAAGTAGTTGCGTTTAGAAGTACTGGCTATTACTACACCGCAATGCGCCATGATTTGTCTTTTAAGGAAAATTCATTTACCCGGTACAAGGAAGCTGTTACCAATTGTGATAGATATAATAAAGCATATATCAGCCCCACAACCGAAATATTTATTAAGGAAGATGGTTAGTATATGCAGAGCCAGGTTGATGTGATAATAGGAACACCGATATGCCGGCGTACGGCGTACATTCTTGACAAGTTACTGTTAAATCAACAGGAAATACAAAAGCTTATCCAGACAAGTATTTTTACAAGATGTAATATTGCTCGTAAGTTACAAACGATTGCGCATAGAGGCACCGATTCTTTCAAGGAACAAGCTACTCAATACCGTGAAAGACACTGATAAAGTGAAAAAAGAGAAAATTGTTAATGCTACCGACGGGATAGTTGAACAAGATATAAAGGGTCGAAGAAAAATATGTATAGTTGGCTCGTCCAGCCGTTTCTTTAGTGGCTTAACTGTGCATACTATTTTGTTAGCTAACGCATTGGCTAAAAACAATCAGGTTTCCGTAATACTACTCAGAAACTTGGTACCTCGTTTTCTATATCCTGGTAGAAAACATATCGGGCAGACAAGTTCACTGGTAGATTTTCATCTTGACATAGCTGTCTATGAGGGGATGGACTGGAATTCGCCTGTCAGTTGGTATGGAGCATACAAATTCCTGAAAAAGCATCATCCAAATGTTTTGATAATGCAATGGTGGTCCTCCTCTGTAGCTCATATGGAGTTATTCCTTGCAGTTGCTAACAGGGTAAGACCTAAATCGAAAATGATATTGGAAATGCATGAGGTAGTAGACCCGCTTGAAGAAAGCATTCTACCGATCAGGTTGTACTCCAGGATTGCAGGAAAACTGATAATAGGAAAAGCCGATGCCTTAACCGCCCACTCCAATTCTGCGAAAAAACAGCTGGCAAAGATTTATGGTTTTGATGAACGGCATATATTTGTCGTTCCTATAGGATTGTATGAAGAGTATAAACTCATAGGGGAGGGGGGATTATCCAGGAGTGAAATTGGTATAAAAGATGAGTTCGTTATACTTTATTTTGGGTTAATAAGAAAATACAAAGGTGTGCCTTACCTGATTGAAGCATTCAATAAACTGCCACCGCATATAGCTGGTAAATCTAAATTAGTTATCGTTGGAGAGGAATGGGGTGATGACGTATCAATAAATAAAATAATTGAATCCTCACCGTACAGGGAACAAATTATTTGTCGGTTGCAGTTTATTCCCGATAAGATGATTCCCAAATATTTTTCATCTGCCAATGTAGTTGTGCTGCCGTATCTCAGGACTGCGGGTAGTGGTGTGGCTAATATCGCCATGACACACGGTAAACCAATTATTAGCTCAGCTATTGAGGCAATGAAAGAATGTTTGTCAGGTTATGATGGGGCATCATTTACTCCCCCGGGGGATTCTGCGGCAATAGCTGAGAAACTAATAGGAATATATAATATGCATAAATCAGGGAGCCCTATGGAATATAGCTGCCCTACTAACACCTGGGACGAGGTTGCCAGGCAATATGAGCTAATGATAAAGCAATTTGGGATAGAAAAATGAAGAGAGCATTGATAACAGGAATAACAGGATTTGCCGGTTCGCATTTAGCAGAGTTTCTATTGAAAAAGGGAGTAGAAGTTTATGGAACAAGAAGGTGGAGAAGTAAATTAGATAATATTATTAATATAGAAGATAGGATTAAATTATTAGAAGCAGATATCAGGGATGGTTATTCTGTCGCAAAGGCGGTGGAGGAATCATCCCCGGATTATATTTTTCACCTTGCATCCCAGAGTTCAGTTTCTACGTCATGGAAAGCTCCTGTTGACACGATGGAGACTAACACTATTGGGACAATACACTTGCTGGAGGCGGTTAGACAATCGAAATGTGACCCTGTCATACAAATCGCAGGGACCTCGGAAGAGTACGGGATGGTCTACCCCGATGAATTGCCGGTTAGAGAGATGAATCCATTACGACCATTGTCTACATATGCCGTTTCAAAACTTGCTACAGATAAATTGGGGTATCAGTACCATATGTCATATGGAATGAAAGTCGTGATTACCAGGGCATTTAATCATACAGGTCCCAGAAGGGGAGACGTCTTTGTTACATCTAACTTCGCAAAGCAAATAGCCGAAATTGAACATGGTATAAAAAAACCGATTATATATGTTGGTAATCTGAATGCCAGTAGAGATTTTACAGATGTTCGGGATATTGTTAATGCCTACTGGCTCGCGGTTACAAAGTGTGAGTATGGGAATGTTTATAATATTTGCTCGGAGAAAATCAGGACAATACAATCCGTTCTTGATTTACTGCTTGGTTTGACAGATAAAAAAATAGAAATAAAGCAAGAACCATCAAGGATTAGACCATCTGATGTTGAGCTTATTTATGGTGACTGTTCCAAATTCAAAGCAGTAACGGACTGGAAGCAGGAGATTGCATTTGAAAAGACGATGGATGATTTATTGAATTACTGGAGAGAAAGAGTTCGGGCTATGTATACTCAATAAACGATAAAGACACTAATAATAATAGTTGGATTATTGGAACATAGGTTATTATGAAAATATTACAGGTATGCCCACAATATTTCCCTGATATTGGCGGGCTTGAAGAGCATGTCAGGAATATCAGTGAACGACTGGCCAAAGAACACGAGGTTACCATTTTTGCGGGTGATCCTTCAGGCAAGTTGCTAGAGGAAGAGGAAATTGGTGGTGTCAGGATAAGGAGGTTTAAAACTTTCGCCCCAGGCAATGCATATTATCTGTCATTGGAGATGGCGAAGGAGCTTAAGAAATCCACCTTTGATATTGTTCATGGTCATAGTTATCATGCGTTACCTTTGTACTTCGCTAAAAATGCCGATGCAAAGAGGTTCATAGTCACCCCGCATTATCATGGACACGGGCATAGCTTATTCAGGAACCTGCTCATTAAGCTGTATAAGCCATTCGGTAAGAAAATATTTGAAAAAGCAAATAGGGTTATAGCGGTATCCAGGTATGAAAGGCAGCTTTTACTTAGAGACTTCGCTATAGATGAAAATAAGATAAGCATCATTCCTAATGGGGTTGATTTACGTGAGATTAGTGAACAGGAAGTAGTTCCAAGGGAACTAAAAACAATATTATGTGTTAGCAGGCTGGAGGAATACAAAGGAGTTCAGCATATAATCGAAATATTGCCTTTAGTAGATAAAGCTATCCACCTGGAAATAGTTGGTATGGGACCATATAAATCAACCCTTATGGCACAAATAGACAAACTAGGGTTAGCTGACAGGGTCAAGTTCTATCAGGACTTGTCCCGTCGAGAGCTTTTAGATATGTATGCTAAAGCCGGGATATTCGTATTACTATCGCAACACGAAGCTTTTTCTATTGTAGTTGCCGAAGCTTTAGCTTCGAGGACTCCGTGTATAGTGGCCAATACATCGGCGTTATCAGAATGGGTTGACACTAAGAACTGCTTTGGTATTGACAGCCCTGTAGATGGTCATGAACTGGCGGAACTGGTATCCAGGGTTATTGGCACAAAAATCAGCGGTGTAAAGTTATGGGATTGGGCTGAAGTTACACAGAAGATTACCAGGCTATATGAAGATATTTCGGCTTAACAGATAAGATACACTCAAGCTCATCCAAGTTGTGGATATTGTATTTGTTATAATGGTTGACAAGTTATGAAATGGCTAGCTTTGTTAAACAATGAAGGAGGGTCGAATGATCTATAGGATAGTGATTGAGAAGGGCGAGGATTTCGGCTATGTGGTACATTGTCCTGCTATTCCAGGTTGTCATTCTCAAGGAAATACGATGGAAGAGGCAATTGAGAATATCAAGGACGCTATTAGAGGCTGCTTATCAGCTCTAGATGAAGGTTTGATTTCCGAGAGGGAAGAGTTGGCCTCAATTGAGATAGCAGTCTAATGGCAATGTTGCCAGTAATATCAGGTAAAAAAGCAGTCAGAGCATTTGAGAAAGATGACTGGAGAATTGTCAGAGGGGCCAAAAGCAGGCATATCATCATGAAAAAAGTGGGAGTGGCAACCGCTTTATCTATTCCAGAACACAAGGTTCTAGATCGTGGACTACTAAGATCCTTGATACGTGATGCATATATTTCTATTGAAAAATTCAATGAGCTATTAAAGAAGTAACCTGTGTGTAGGAAGGCTAATTATGCACCACCATACTGGTGTTACCAGAGTGGATTGATAATAAGAACTGCTACGGTATCAATTACCCTATAAATAGTACCGAATTGGCAAGGCTAATTACCGAGCTTATTGGTACAAAGGTTAGTGCTGTAAAACTGTGGGATTGGGGTGAAGTTACACAGAAGATTGCTGAGCTATATAAAAAGGAGCTGGATTAGTTTCAGATAAACGAAGCAATACGACTGGAAAATATCATTTGGATAAAATGAAAATTCTGATGGTGTCAGATACTTATCCTCCCATTACAGGTGGTTTGGGAAGGCATGTTCAATTATTAAGCCGAGAGCTGATTAAAAAGGGTCATGAGGTTGTTGTTTTCACAGTATGTTATCCAGATTTACCTGAATATGAAGAAAAGGCTGGGGTAAAGAGTTATAGATCGCAGGGCTTCTTCCAAAGAAGCCCTTTTTTGTATAAAGATGTAAATAACAAGAAACCCGCTCCTATTTGTGATTGGTTAATTTCAAAAAAACTGAAGCAAGTAATCAAAGATGAGAAACCAGATATTGTGCATGCTCACGGCTGGATTATCTATTCTGTACTCCCATTAAAAAAGGAACTTGAGATCCCTTTAGCAGCCACTCTCCACGATTATGGTCTTATTTGCCCAAAGACCACTTTGCTACGAGAAAATACCATATGTAATGAGCCTTTCACTAGCAAGTGTCTGAACTGTGGGAAAAGCCAATATGGAGTTGTCAAATCACTGGCTACTTATTTGGGGATTAAAATGAACAAAGTAAAGCTGAATAAAGTGGATAAATTTATTGCTGGAAGTACTTTCGCGAAGAATGTCTATTCTCAATATTCAGAACTAAATAATAAAGATATAGCAATCATTCCCAATTTTTATACTATTGAACCAGGATATGAAAATCAAGTAAATGAAAGACTTCCAAAAGATTTTATCTTGTTTGTTGGTGCCTTGATGCCGGATAAAGGAGTTGATATCTTAATTAAGGCTTACTTGAAGCAGAAGACTGAAACAAAACTGGTTTTAATTGGAGCCAGGCATCCAGAATATGACTATAAGAAAACAGAAAACATATGGATAATAGAAAATGCTTCCAGGGAGTTGCTTATGGACGCCTATCAGAGATGCCAATTTGCAGTATTCCCTTCAATGTTGTTTGAAACCTGTTCTATGGTTGCCCTCGAAGCTATGAGCCATAAAAAAGCAATAATTGTCAGTGATAGGGGTGGCTTTCCTGATATTGTTGAAGATCAAGTAACAGGAATCCTGGTTTTGCCACATAATCTTACAGCCCTGTCGGATGCTCTAACATATTTATTTGCAAACCCGAATACTGCTAATGCTATGGGATACAAAGGCTATGACCGATGGTGGCACAATTTTAGTCCGGAAGTTATTGTACCCAAAATCGAAAGCTTATATAAATCGCTTATGCATGATAACCACACAACTACTGTAATATAGTCGAGCAAAATTAAATAGCTGCTTGGATATAAGCATAGCTGGAGTAGTTTTGTATAGCGAAAGGTAACAGTGAAGGAGGTATCATGACAGGGAGGGAAATTCTGTATAAATATATAGGTTATATAAGAGCGGGCCATAATTCAGGTAGTAAATTGAGGCTCGCAATTAATGTTGCGGCGTGGAGTACAAACTGTGACTTGAATTACTATCAGGGAAGGGTATCATCAACAGGGCGTATCAGGAAGGATGCGGGTAAAAAAAGTATAGAGGTCAACGGAAGAAGCCTGGATAGCTTGTTGGAAGAGTTAAATAGGGAGATACCTGCAAACTGGATAAAGATAGACGTGGAAGGTGCTGAGCTTGAAGTGCTGAGGGGGCTTAATAAGACATTATGTTTTAATAGTCCCAGGTTATTTATTGAAGTTATTAATGATAATGAAGTTGAGTTTGAAAACTATATGCACACACTTAATTATAACTATTACATCATTCCTGAATCTATAGCGGAAGATCTTAAATACTATTATTGCTGGAGAAATTCTGAACGTAAAATAGGGAGGTAGTCTGGTGCACATAGGATTTGTTGCCATGGGCATGGCAGAAGAAAAGAAAACGGGGATAGAGTATTACTTCACAAATTTGCTGAAAAGTCTGGCCAGGATTGATTCTGAGAATAAATATACTGTTTATATGGATAGAGCTGTTCCTGAGAGTTTAGCTATAAAGCAGGACAACTTCAGCACCAGAATATTGACGGGGCCTCCTGTGTTCTGGAGACAGACGAGGCTGACAGCAGAGATGCTCTTTCACAGCCCGGATGTGCTTTATTCTCCTACACCTTCACTGCCGCTGTATCATCCTTGTAGAATCGTGACTACTGTTCATGACGTTATTCCATTAGTGGAAAAAGATTATAGTGGCTTCCTCTGGCGAGTTGCTTTTAAAAGACAATGTTCATATGCAGTCAAATATGCTCACAGGATTATTGCCATTTCTGAATCAACAAAAAGTGAGATAACTAAATTCTTTGATGTTAATGCTGAGAAGATATCTGTTATTTACCAGGCATATGATTCTGATATTTATAAACCTGAAAATGACTCATTAAAAATAAAAAGAGTAAATCAGCGTTATAGTATTTTTAGCAATTATATTCTTTATGTTGGCACTTTAAATCCACATAAAAATATCGAGAGATTGGTTCAAGCCTTCGGTCGACTCAAAGCAGTAGGAAAGATAGAGCATAAATTAGTTATTGCTGGCAAATCTGGTTTGCATCATGAGCGGATTATTAAAATGGCGAGCCAGCTTGCTTTGGAAAAAGAAATTATCTTTACCGGGTATGTTCCACGGAGTGACTTACCTGTTCTGATGAGTGGGGCAGATTTATTTGTATTCCCCTCTCTCTATGAAGGATTTGGAATCCCACCACTGGAGGCTATGGCCTGTGGCGTCCCTGTTGTGGTTTCTGACAGCTATTCCTTACCCGAAGTGGTAGGTGATGCTGCTGTTATGGTTGACCCCTATAATGTGGAATCAATAGCTAACGGGATATATGAAGTTTTATCCAATGCAGAATTTAACAGCCAATTGCGTAAAAAAGGATTAGAAAGAGCAAAATTGTTCTCATGGGAAAAGACAGCACGAGAAACGCTTCAACTATTGGAGGACGTATACCGGAGCCCCAGACAATAGGATAGTCGGTAGAAACTAAATGGCAATTGATTTAATTGATGCTTTATTAACGTTGCCGTCGCTGTATACTCTGTAGAACGTATCGGCTTTAAGGGCGATGAATATAATAATACTTGGATAAAGATGCTTTGCGTAGAATTTACGGAATTTAATAAGCTGGAGCGAAGGTTATCATTGTGAGTTGAAGCATGCCTGTAAATATTAATTTAAAAAGATGGTCACTAATCATATTAGGGCTAATATTAACAATCGCGCTTGTTATACTCGTTTGGAATAAAGAACCTACTATCTATCCCTATCTTTTTGTGTCTATTGCCCTGTCTGTCCTGATAACCTTTTCCATTATTGGCTGTTATAAAGGCATTATAGATAGATCATCGACAATAGTTTTGATTTTCATGATATTTCTGTTTCTCCGTAATGTGCAATTTATTGCTACTCAATATATGGCGCTGACTCCGGATGATGTTACTTTTGAATATAGTGTAATAAAATATTTCTCAGAGGCGAACAGGATATTTGTTATTCCAAACTCACCATTTTCCAACATGCTAAGCTGGTATTCCTCATGGCCATTATTGCATTCGTTATCCATGATTTTTTCCAGTGTTCTGGATATTAATATAGCTTTAATACCGGTACTTCTTCCTTCAGTATTTAGTACTATCGGTTTTCTGTTTACCTATCTTATCGTCAACAGGCTTGTTGTAGATTTAAAATTAAACAATGTGATAGTCCCTCTATCACTATTGCTCTATTCTATAGCCCCGGAAGCAATATACTTTGGATTTAAATTTGTACGCAACTCGCTGGCGGCAGTATTTATTTTAATGGGATTTCACTTACTATATAGATATTACCGTTGCCATGATTCCAGAGTACTCGGGCTAATTGTTCTTAACACATTTGTAATTGTATTAACCCATCATTATTCATCTTTTATCTATACGGCATTTTTATTGGCCATAGCTACTTTATCTTTTATCGTAGCCATGGTGCTGAACGTGAAGAGCAGGCTTAAACAGATAACCATAATATCGGACATGAAGAAGGAAGCTGTCATCACTGGCGTTGTAGGCTTGTTATCAGTAGGCCTTGTAGTTATATGGTGGAGCCAAGTAGGAACAATAATCCAGGAAGTTGCCAGTGGAGTTACAGGTAAAATTACACAGTCTGTTTTTTCAGGAATTAGGCAAATTGGGCCTGAAATCCTTGAAGCCTTTTATCCTGAACAGCTAACTCCTTCATGGATTAAACTGCTCTGGATAAGAGATGTATTAGTATATATACCTGTATTTTATGGTTTTATCTGGCTGATCAGGCAGGCAATTATTAAGAAGGCGGTTGATTATTCTTGGGGGAAAGGATTCTGGTTTCTGATTTTATCACTGGTCAGTTTTGGGTTGTTTTTCCTATTCGAATTATTCGTCAGTCATGTGGAGACTTTCCGTATCGTTCTATTGTGCCTGCCATTAGTGGTGATCTGTAGTGCAATTATGTATGAAAAGATGATTAGCTATAAGAGAATTTATAGGGGATTGGCTTTCATTGCATTAGCCTTCTCTTTGGTTTGCAGCAGTCTTGGCCTCTGGGGCCATAGATATGCTCCCATTGATTTGTATTGCGCCAGTGTTACTGGTCGGGAAGCTGGAGAGCCAATGATTATTGACAACAGGCATTATGAGCTACAGGAATTTGTTATGGAGAACGAACTGGATAAAACGTACAGTGGAATACTTAGTGATGATAACAGCTTGTTGTATAGATTATTATCTCCGCAGGAATACCTAAAAATCGGCCCCAATGGAGCTGTTTTATATGTAGAATTGAACAGGGCTATCAGTGAAGGAGATAATACACTTGTAATAAATTATGACTCAAATTTTTATTCTCACTATTGGGGAGGGTACCCTGCTATAGAATTGGATATGGTTGACGAATTATTAGCAGATTACCATACTAAACTCGAAGCCTGTTTGAACAAGATATATAACAGCGGATTTGAGGTTTATTGCATGCCCTCAAAATAGATAGTACTACATATGTGGAAGTTTGATTTACTAATAGCTGCGACCTCCTCGCACTTTAGGAGAGAGGAAGCAGGGGAAAATATCCTCGGTTGTCCAAATACGAGAGCCAGTAGTATTTATGAGTTGGCTGTTGCTTTTGTCTGCTTAAACAGGTAATTGGACCATGATCTCAAGCTAAACAATCTACCCTGAGCCATCGTCATCCCGCCATGGCATAGACTATTTACAGCGGAATTTATAGACATATTTTCCCGAAGGTTTGTCCCTTCCTCAATGGTCATACTAATCAATCTACTCAAGTTATTTTTCCTTCACTGCCTTCACTGCTAAATAACGCCCGGTCAGGTATTTTGCATTTCGGCCCTCTAACTGTTCCAGATAAGCCAGGGTTTTTCTAATAGCATTATCAAGTTTGCCTTTGCTCACCCTGCGCAGGGAACTCTCAATCCATCTTACCAGGCCATCAGGATGTGGGTAATGGAGAATTACAGTGCTATCTTCCACGTTAAGCCCGATTTCCTCCAGGGCACGCCTCAGTTTGGTAAAAGAAAGAGTTCTGCCAATGAAATACGGCGATAGCCCCAGGCGCATCCAGAGACGAGTAAATATATAGGGGGGGTAAGTCAGGTTGCTCTTGTTATCTATAGTAAGGATAAGTATGCCACCCGATTGGAGGACACGCGCTAGTTCCTTCAGGGCAGTAATAATATCTGCCTCGCTGGAAAAGTGGTCAAGGGTGGAGTCAGAGATAATGAGGTCAATAGAATTATCCTGGATGGGCAGATGTCTGACATCGCAGCAAATATATCTACTGTCATCAACGTTGTGTTGTCTGGCTTGATTTTTAGCCCGGGCTACTATTTCTCTGGATACATCTACCCCCACTACGTTACTGCTGGTTTTTACTACGTCAAATAAGAACTGTTCCTGACCGAAGGCTTCAGCAAAAAGGTCGGTCTTTAAAATCCTGTGATTATTGGTTACATCAGCCCATCTGGCTATCAGACCAAGGTAGGTCTTTCTCTTGTGTATAGCCAGGAGTTCATTAGAATAGCCCTTAAGAGACCATCCCATAGCGACCTGGTTCCAATGCTCAGCCTCCTTAAGTGGCATACGCAACCTCATTTAGTATTTTTTGGGAAAGTTTCATAAATTTCTATATTCTATCATTTGCCTTAAGTATGCTGGAATACCCGGACTCAATTATCAGTGACAATCATAATAGTTGCGAAATCTCAATACTAATCAGGCAAACAAACTTATCCTTCAAGGTTTCCTCATAGCGCTTATCAGATAGCCAAATAACAGGCATAATACATGAAGGCTCAGGTTAATTGCGCGAATAAAGTAAGGAATAGGGTCATCCCATGCCATTACTGAGTGTATCTTTCTAGCCTTCAATGTCTTGAAGACCTCTAAGAAACCGATATTATGACGTTTTAGATGTATCAAACAGGAGAGTATGTCAACGAAATCATCTACCCACAAAACGTTGTTTTGGGGGAAAATTGATTTATTCACAGTCTGTCCAGTAAGATCGAGGTAGGCTATGTATTCAATATCCGCGCCACAGGCGGCTGCCAGCCTGTTTTGCAACGTTGTTCGTGCATTGATTTCTATTAGTTTATACTCGCCATCGCGAGGGTCTTTTTTCAGCTCTGCTTCAGCAAATCCGTAGTATCCTATCGACTTAAGCAACCAGGTACCTTGCTCGATTACGGAAGATCTCCAACTGCTTTTGCAGAACGACCCCGAGCCAAAGTCAGGCGGATACTGTCTTACCTTGTCCCACCCACAAATTCCCAGGGGCTCTTGTTTTCTATTGAGGTAAGTGTAAAACGCGTATATCTCTTTTCCGGGGACTATTTCCTGTATCAAAACTCCCAGATTCTTGCCTCTTAACCTGTCAATTGCCCAATTAAGCTCTCGAAGAGAGGTTATTACGAAGCATTTTCTGCCAAACTTTTCCTGGAAGGGTGAAGAATAGTCCGGCTTGATAATGTATGGATAAGCAGTTTCCTGGCCAATCGATTGTAACTCGGCAAGACTTTCAGGGAAGTAGGTCGGTGGATGAGGAATTTGCATTTCTGCAAGCAATTTATAAAAAATCCTTTTGTTTACCAGCTTTTGGACAACATCATGACCTGGCACGGGAAGAAAATAGAACTGCTCCAGCTCGTTTTTATATTTTGAAAGAGCCAGCACCTCCAGGTCTCCAGTAGGGATTATAATCATTCTGCTATCGATTTGTTGACCAAAATGCAACAAATCGTTTACAAATTCTGTCTCCGACTCCATTAAGTTTTTGGTCTTTAAATGGCGATTGATATATCTGGAGTGCCTGACCATGGAGGCTTGTTGCGAATCAAGACAAATTACAGGAATGCCGCGTCTTCCAAAAGCTCTAATTAAACCTAAACCTGCATTTATTATTACTGCTGTTGAATGGTTGCGGTCGGATTTCATTTCACTATTATATATTATAGTTGTCTGACGTAATGTGTAGATTACAAAGGAAATAGCGAACAAGTATTTTGCTATATAATACCTGGGGACTGATAAAAAACGATGATATATTACCAGAGAGCGTTGTTTGATAGGGCAAAGGCTATCCTTCGGACCGAGGGATTGCTGCCCCTGCTCAGCCGAGGATTTGATTTCCTGGCGAGATGCCTGTTTCGCTATAGAACTTTTTATCTTTACGAGCATATGGTCAAGGAGAAAAATGAGGCTGACTTTATGCCGAACTTACAAAATCTGACTGTTCATATAGTGTCTTCAAATCAGCAGGCTGATGAGCTGGCTGCCAGTGGTTTTGATTGTCGCTCATATTCTGTTTATGCCAGGAGAAGGCTGGATAAAGGGGCAATCGCCGTTTGCACTTTTGTTAAGCAAGAGCTTGCCAGTATTGTCTGGGGGGCTATGACCAAGGAGGCTAAGAAAACCGTCGATTTTCTACCCTACCACGTTGATTTTGTGAACAAAGTGGCATGCACCGGCGGTACCCAAACAATTCCTAAATACCGGCGAAGGGGTCTGATGACATACGGCTTTTTCAAAATGCTTCAATTTCTGGGGGAACAGGGAATAGTGACATCAAGAAATGCGGTACGTACCGGCAATATTGCTTCCCTGACGGTACATAACAGGTTTGACCACAGAATATATGCCAGGGCACGCTACTTGAGAATCCTGTGGTGGCAATCATGGAAGGAAACATCACTTGTGCCGGTCGATAAGTCAGATTAGCTTGATGTTGATTTTTACTCCTTTTTTATACCTGCTGAGAGACCTTTTCAGGGACTGGAACAGCATAACATGCAAAGAGCAGTGATAAGAGTTATAACGGACTTGAAAGGATTTGAGTCGCTATCGGCAACCTGGAACAGCCTTCTATCAAAGTGTCAGGATGATAATTCAGTTTTTTTTACCTATGAGTGGTTATGGACATGGTGGAGGCATTTCGGGGATGGAAAGAAGCTGAACATACTACTAATTGAAAAGGAAGGCCAGACCATTGGTATTGTTCCGCTGATGAAGGTGGAGTATAAGATAGGCCCGATTAAGTTTCATATTCTGGAGAAGATTAGCTTAACAAGTTGCAATTATGTGTGGCTGACCAGACCAGAAAATAGGCAGGAAGTTATAACCGCAGTCCTGACTTATTTGAAAGAGGAACTGTCTAAGAACAAACTTGCCTTGAGACTCACTCTGGTGCCTGAAGATAGTAAATTTCTCGATCTCCTACGCACGCATACCTCACTAGTTTCAGAGGAGTTGGTTATTCAGGAAAGGATAACGACTGCAGCGCCATACATAACGCTACCCACAACCTGGGATGAGTACTTTCGTTCGCTAAGTCAAAGAAGGAGGCAGAAGTTACGAGCCCTGGAAAAATCCCACAATGTTGAGTTCAAGCAGTTTGATGCAGATTCTCTAGAAGAAGGGCTGGATGTATTTATTGACCTTCACCAGAGGAGATGGCAGTCCGCCAATATTAGAGGTGTATTCTCCACTCCTAAAATGAAGGAGTTCTATAGGGATATTGCCAGCCAGTTCCTGAAGAGAAACTGGCTGCACTTTTCCTGGATGACAATAGATAATGAGATAGTGTCCGGAGAATATGGATGTGTCTATAACAGGAAATTTTATGCTGTCACCAAGGCCCGTGACACCCGCTATCCAAAGTACAGTGTGGGACACCTGCATGAGATATACTTAATAAAGTATGCGATTAACAATCACCTGAAAGAATTTGATTTCCTTCAAGGTGAGGAGCCATATAAATTTTACTGGACTAAATCAACCCGGAAATATATAGAGATTATAGTAATAAATAAAGGATATTTCCCAGGTCTGCGCATCAAATTTCTACATGTCTTTTTGCGTTTACACCAGATAAGGCAATATAGCTTGAGAGAAATTTACTCCCTGTATTTTATAAAAAGAAGAGAAAGAAAAGAGAAAAAGAAGATGGGATTAGATAAGTAGCGGCTCCCATAACAATCTATTTACATCAGTCAGCCTTAGCCGTAGCTGTTTCCTCCGGGTGATGCCGTATGTATTGATTTAGTTGTAACTTTATATATAGTGCTGTTTCTTCGGCAGAAGCTTTTTGGAGATGATAACATAGGCAGATAATACAGTTTCGGCTCCCAACCATGCGCCGCTCGTTATTAAATTCATCCGGGAATGACTTATGCGTATACGAGCTTGCCCTTTGGAGTAGGTATTTCTCGTCCTAATCCTTTTGCGGTTTCTATCCATTCAGAAATAACCGTTTGTACATTTCTCAGCGCTTCTTCATAGGTTGCCCCATCCGCCATGCATCCTGGGAGCTCAGGAACTTCAGCCACATATGCTTCATCTTCCTCACTCCAGTAAACAATCACCTCATATTTATACATCTTTAACCTCCTTATGGAGTTTGTACGCTAGAATTATACTCCTTACTTGTTTAACCTGGTATGCTTTAGCCCTGCCATCTTTTAAGGGTTGTAAGTTAATAATTTCAACAATGCCAACCCTGGTAAAAATGTGATGGTCTCCTCTAATTATAAGTAATTTAAGCTACTTGAGCAATGGTCATTTCTTTGGCAGTAACTTTTTGGAAGCAAAAATATAGATGGATACCAATATGTGGGTTCCCAGCCAAGCATAACCAACGCCTTCGATACCAATATCAGGCATCGTCAGGTAACCTACAACGAGCACTATAAAGACTATACAAGCCCATAGTATTATCAATTCCTTTAACCTGTTTTTTACTCGAAGTATGGTGGTGTATAGACTGGTAAAGGCTACAGGGAGACTGGAGATACTGAGAATCCAGAGCAATTTTAACGCATTAAGAGAATAGCTTTGGCCAAAGGCGAGTAATAGCCACTTGCCAGCAAGGACAAGCACAATAATTGATGGAACAAGTAACAGAAAGATAAATTTAAGAGATTTTAGTACGTTTTCTCTGAGTCTGTCTTCAAAATGTGAGCCCTCGGCAAATAACGAATGAGAGACAGCATGTGGAATTGCAAAGAGTAAGCTGGAGAGCATCCATGCGACGTAAAAGAAAGCGTTTTGACTGGAATCTAATACGTTAACTACTAGTAACGGTAGAATTAAACCCAAAGATGATGACAGCAGGTTAGCTACATAGCTGATTGAGGAATACCGCCACAATTCCTTTATCATGCCTGTATTCAGAGCAGGTATTGGCTTATAGTTCGCCTGTACCCTTGGCAGAAGTAGAAAGAGAGAGAAAGCTAGTGCTACGATAGCGGCTATCCCCCAGGATGCCACTACACCAAAGGAAAGGAAAAAAGAAACAAGCAATACTGGTAATGGCAGTTTAACAATTGAAAAAATAGCAGATTTAAATAAGACAAAATTGGCTTTCCTGCTGGCAACGAAAGTGTCATTTACCAGAGTGGATATTGTTCGTACCGATGTGAATATAATGAACGCCAGTGTGAAAACGATGTTTTCTTTTATAAAGACCAGGGCAGGGGACCAGAAGTCAATTCCCATAACGAAAATGGTGGCTATTATTACGCTTGCTAATCCACTAAAGGTAAGACAGGAGTTGATTAGTTCACGTGGTTTTTCTGCTCTAGGCAAGAAACGAATAATCGAGCTATTTAGTCCAGCAAGGCTTATTACTACAAGCAGGCTGATGGCTGATATGATGGCCGAGCTATAGCCGACTTCGGCTTCAGAGTAGTAGCGGGCAACTATCATCCAGAAGAAAAACCCCAGCAATGAGGTTATTGCTGTATTCAGTATCAGGTAAACGGCGTTGCGATAGAGCGAAGTGGCGGCCAAATCTTTCAGTTTTTGCTTGGAAGAAATGGTAGCTGTCGCTCTCCTTATTGTATTAAAAGAAAGAGATAGGAATGATTTCAATGTCGCTCCACTATATAAGGTCCTGCTCGTTTCCTATATCAAACCATGGCTCAGTAAAGGTGTGTGCATAGACTGTGTCACTATCTATAAGACAGGCAATAAGGCTGCCCAGTTTGTCTCTTTTACCATGCCTGCAATATCCATGTATCAAGGGAAATACCCGTTGAGGAAAGATATAGCAGGCAGTGGCAACCATGCTTGACTCAAGATTGGCTGGCTTCTCCTGCAAGTCGATTATCCGGTGGCCGTCCAGTTTAACCACCCCAAACTGCTTTGCCTTATCTTTATCACCCACGTCATACACTGCAACCAGGCTATGTTTACCGTCATATTCATCCAGGAATTTGACTATACCTTCCTTGAAGTAGTTATCTCCTGCAATGACAAGCAGGTCTTCGGCTATTGACCTGTGCCTGATCCAGTAATCAAGAGAACTGACCGCTCCCATTTTCTTTTTTTCGCTCAGTGCTTCCTCTGCCAGTATTTCCGTCTTTCTATCAATGTGTTTCTGCCAGCAATGAAAATCTGCCTCAAACCTTTTATTAATAGTCACCAGTATATCCATACGTGGAGGAATTTTGTTTACCAGGTGGCTAATTAGTGGCTTATCCTGGTATTCCAGCAATGCCTTGGCTCGACTTACAGTCAGAGGATATAACCTGGTAGCAAAACCGCCTGCCATAATAAGGCATTTCATTGTATAATTATCATCTCTATTTGCTATTCACTTCTTGTATATTCAAATATTTTTACTATGGGTTTTCCATTTTGATTCAGTTCCGATTCATATACCAGTTCATAGCGTTCCATTTTTTCCAGTGGCACCGGTGTAACAAATTGGTCAAAGTTTCCAAATACATATTTCCCGTATTCATGCTCTGTTATATATTCCTCTGCCTCTTCATAGCTGGAGAACCCCCTTGAACTGGTAACTTCACGATAGGTAAACCCTTCCTGGCTTACTCTATCCTCATAGGTAAGTAGCATAGCGGAATTATCAGGCACAGCGGCTTCACCATTGAAGTTATACAGCCTGACCACTGCAGACAGGTAGTAGCTGGGATAATAGAAAGTTGTTCCTCTTAGCGTTCCATCTTCCATAGGTAAGTAGAAGATTTCATGGAAATCGTCAGGGTTCTTACCAGCCCATGTCGGTATTGCGTAAAATTTACCGGCTGTCATTCTATCATCAATGATTATGTATCTTGCATCCAGATTATCCAGCCTTTCGCTGGCCTCGTCTTCATGCTGTGAAATGAAGAACGCTGCAACTGGACCCACACCAGACTGGAAGGGATTGGAAATGGCTATACGTTGAGCAATTCGGGTTATCCAGTGACCGTAATCCCACCATGACATAACGCTATAAACAGTTTCAGGGTATTCATATTTTTCATGCCTCGCCGGTGTCTGATAGAGCTCATAATAAGAATCAGCACTGCCAAGAGGCTCAGGAGAGTTGTCCTTTAACCAGAGGAGAGAATCGTACCATGCCTGGTTCATCGTGTTGGGGGTACTGGCAAGCGATTGTGTTGTCTTTATCGGGAGGCCAAGGACGGTGCTCCCTACCTTGATGCCCGGAAGCCCTACACAGGGAAAAAATACCAGGAAAAAGACGCCAATTCCTGCCAACAGAACATCAAACCAGGCTCCCCTGGGGTGCAGGAATGAGCGTTTTATCCTTGTTACTCCACCTTTCCTCGCTTTTCTGGCTGTCCGAACAGTATATTCTTTTACTAATACAAGTTTCTCTAACCCTGTGGAAACAAGAAACTTCCAGCAGAGACAGCCCGTCAATAAAGCGGCATTAATGGCATAATAGTAGCTGAAACGGCGTTGCCCCAGCGTGGCAGCCAGCATGATAATGCTCCAGACCAGGAACAACGTCCAGTCAGCCCTTTCCTTCTTTATCGATATGTAGATAATCCAGCCAAGTGAAATAAGAGCGATGTAAAAACTTGTGGTAAAGTTTAGCCAGGCATTCATACCTGAAAATCCCTGCAGTGAGAAGAAAAGGGGATTTGCCTCCAGGATAGTCATACTTCTGCCGGCCGGGGTGAAAATACCGAAGCGGTCAACCATAGAGTTCAACAGGGAGGGGTCAATAATATTGAAGAAAACGAGACCAGCGCCTGCCAGTCCAAGCAGTAACAGGAGGAAATAAACAGGCTTCATTCCTTTATTCTTCATAAAATAGGAAATTCCGCCCAATGCCAGCGGGGTTGCTATGGCTATTGCCAGAGAAGCATACTGCATGGATGATATCCACGAGGAAGGCAAAGCAGGAAAATAGAGAATGGTTGCAGTGATAAATAGCAACGCGCCGGTAATGCACAGATATTCGGTCGAATTACCCCGTAGATGCTCTATTATGAACTGGATTATTATCCAGGCAAACAGGATGAACAGGAACATCAGACCGCCCACCCAGCTAAGCAGGTAGATAGCCAGAAAAACTCCCGCCAGCAGGCTATATATAAGAGGTCTGGCAAGGACTTTCCAGTCCCTGTTTATTAAATGCTTGAAAGAGAGCTTTCTTTCCCTGGCTTTATTGATTGCCAGTATCAGGAACAATATGGTCGTGGTACTGAATAAGCTCTCTGCTACATGATGGTCGGTAAAGCCGAGCAGAGTGCGATTCAGGAATTCTCCGGGTAGCACTACCACCAGCGCGGCGGCCAGGTATCCTACCCAGCGGCTAAAGAGTTCTCTGCCGATGAAATATACCGGGATTAGCGTCAGTGTGCCCATAACCGGTGGAACATAAGCGGCAATGACATCCATAGTGTGCTGCGATGGATTGGCGCCTCCAAAAAACCGTATGCTACCAGCAATAATCAAGTCAAAGAGGGGAGGCCATCCCAGGTGGTCGCCATTTGGATAGAAAGTGTAAGGATCAAAGAAAATCCGATGTGGAAAATGCTGGAGCAGGTTATCAACCAGCCTCATATGATACCAGGAGTCTACTCCTTTGAACCATACCGCACCATCGACAAATATCTGGTCGTACTGTCCAGCAATTCGTATATATAATGAAATGCCACAAAGGATGAACAGTACTATCCCTGTGGCAATCGCTGGACGGGGTATGCTTTGTAATCTTGATTTGTTGTTCATACTGAGAGAGATTTTAGCATATTGCCTAAAACCAAAGTAATAGTACGAGAGTAGGATTCCAGACTTTCTAATAAAAAGCAGCCAGGCGCCGTTGAAAATTGCTGAAATTATTTGCTGGCTATTGTTGACTTTCTGTGATTGGAATATAATGCGTTTCAAGGAGGTGAGACATGGAATTTATGGATGTAATAATGCCCTGGCGGTGGTTTAACCTTGGCCTGCTCTTTTCCGGAATGTGGGCGGTGGTATCTATTGCGTGCTACGTCTGGGTTGCGCTCTGTCTCTATATCATCGCCAAGAAAACGAATACAGAGAACCCCTGGATGGCATGGATTCCAATCGCCAATGTAATCCTGGCCTGCCAGATAGCTGGTAAGCCCTGGTGGTGGATCTTCCTTTTTCTCATTCCGATAGTGAACATAGTCTTGGGTATTATAGTGATGTGGAAAATATGTGAAGTACGCGGCAAACCGGGATGGCTGGGAATCCTGATGATTGTTCCCATAGCCAACTTAATAATTCCGGGAATCCTGGCTTTTACTGATTAACAGTTGACAGCTGCTTTTGTCTAAGGTTGGTGATTATTCAGCAGTTTGTGCTGAGGGTCAGTGACGTATATGGTAGTACCCTTTTAAGGGTTTCTTGTACCGGTCGGTAATATCGACTTGTGAGGGGAGTACTATGAAGATAACAGGTATAAAGACGTACATTCTCAATAAAACACTGGGGAAACAGCAGATGGCCAACTCTCAAGGCTGGAATCGGTCGAGACAGGCGATGGTTGTTATCGTCTCTACCGATGAAGGCATCAGCGGAGTAGGAGAGTCATATGGGGCCGCCAGTATACTGGAACGCGTTATCAGTGACTATGCCGCACCACTTATTATTGGCAGGGACCCCTTTGATACCAACGCTATCTGGGCGGATGTATACGGAAAGTCTACCCTGAAACCACAGTGGGGAGTTTTTGTCCAGGCGTTGAGTAGCATAGATATAGCGCTATGGGATATAAAAGGGAAAGCTCTTGGCGTGCCTGTTTATAAACTGCTCGGGGGTGCGTTGAGAAACAGGGCACATGCCTACGCTACCGGACTATATCGTCCGAAGGTTGAGGACCCGATGGCAGCTCTTGTCAGAGAAGCGCTTGGCTATAAACAGCAGGGTTTCTTTGCCATGAAACTGAAAATCGGGTATGTAACACCGGATGAGGATATTGCTATTATTGGCGCAATCAGGAAGGCTATTGGGGATGAGGTAAAATTGATGGTTGACGCGAACTGTGCCTATGATGCTGCCGAAGCTATTCAAATGGCAAGGCGCATGGAGCCGTATAATATACAATGGTTTGAGGAGCCGGTGCATCCACAGGATATTGAAGGAAGCCTTGAAGTGAAGCAAAATAGTATGGTGCCAATTGCGGGTGGAGAATGCCTGGGTACCCGATATGATTTTTTACGTCTTATTAGCAGCAGGGCAGTGGACATAGTACAGCCTGATGCCTGCATTGTCGGAGGATTTACCGAGATGCAGAGGATAATAGCACTGGCTAATGCTCATCATCTGCAGTGTTTTCCGCATGTTTGGGGAACTAACGTAGCAATCGCTGCAGCGCTTCAGCTCTATGCAGCGCTGCCGAACGTGACCGGGAAATCTAATCCACCGGAGCCTTTTTTCGAATTTGACCGCTCTCCCAATCCACTGCGGGAGATGACAACAATAGAGCAGTTCGAGTTGAAGGACAGCTATATAGATATCCCACAGGGGCCGGGCCTTGGTATCACCCCTAATATTGACTACCTGGAGGAAAACGCCGTGAAATAGCGTTTATCCTTGTTTGAGGCGAATGTTATTAACATTATCAGAGGAGGAAAGATGGTTCAGGACGGAATAACGATAGCAGCGAAACCATTAAGAGAGTTTACCAGGGACGTGTTTATGAAGGTTGGAATGCCTGAGAAGGATGCGGAGACCGAGGCAGAAGTACTGGTATGGGCGAATCTGCGTGGCGTTGACTCACATGGGGTATTGCGTATTCCCTGGTACGTGGACAATGTGGGCAAGGGTTATATGAACCCCAGACCAAACATAAAGATAGAAAAGGAGACAGCAGCAACCCTGCTGGTGGAGGCTGACCATGCCTTCGGACCGGTGGCAACGGTATTCACCATGGACAAGGTGATTAAAAAGGCAAGGGAGGTGGGGATGGCGTGGGCGATAATCCGCAACGTAACCCACCAGGGAGCAATGGGGTACTATTCTCTGATGGCAGCGGAACAGGGAATGGCAGGTATCGCTATTGTATGCAGTCCACCAAACACCGCCCCACAGGGTGCCAGGGTAGCAGGGGTTCATAATAGCCCAATTGCTATCTCCGTACCAGCTGGCAGTCATCTGCCGCTGACACTGGATATGGCTACCAGCGTGGTGGCAGGCGGTAAGCTGTCACTGGCGCGTGATAAAGGACAGGATATACCGGTAGGCTGGGCAATCGATGGCGAAGGGAAGTCAACGACAAAGCCTTTCGTTGGTGCGGTGTTGCTGCCGATGGCGGGACCTAAAGGCTCCGGACTGGCAATGATGTTCGAGTGCCTTAGCAGTATCATGGTAGGGAACCCGCTGCTTGTGCCCGTCTTAAGCGGTGAAAGACCACAAAGCCATCATATTCAGAACAGCATTGTTGCAGCTATTGATATCAGTACCTTTACTGACCTGGATACCTATAAGAAAAACATAGACCAGCTCATCGAGAGCGAAAAAGTACTGCCGAAAGCTGATGGGGTTCAGGAAATAATGGTTCCCGGTGAGCCGGAGAACAGGGTATTTGAAGAACGTTCTAAGAATGGAATTCCACTGCCCGGCGGTACGGTAAAAAATCTAAGGGAGATAGCCAGCAGGCTTGAATTAACAGCTCCCTGTTAATCCACATCTTTGAATTTATGGCAACTCACAGGGACGATTAAATTATAAGAAAGGAGTACATGAATGAAAGCTATAGCGATTGTTGGTAGTCCACGGAAGGGTGGAAACACCGAGGTATTTGCCGGGCATGCGTTAAAGGCGATTGCGGAAGAAGGAATAGATATCGAACTGGTAAGCCTGGCTGGAGTTGACATAAGACCATGCAATGCCTGCATGGTCTGTGACAAGGAGGAGACCTGTCCAATAAAAGATGATTTGCTGCCCATATACCAGAAGATGAAGGCAGCCGATGCCATAATACTGGCATCTCCCGTGTATTTCGGCTCAGCCACGGCTCTTATTAAGGGGTTGATGGAGAGAACCGGCTATATTTCCTCTCACCACGGCAGGGTATTTGCAGGGAAAGTGGGGGGTGCCATGGTGATTGCCCGCAGGGCAGGAAAGAGCTTTACTTTTGCGCAGATAAACTTCTGGTTTCATATACAGGGCTTTTTTAGCCCTGGTTCTACTTACTGGAATGTTGCCATTGCGCGTAATAAGGGAGAGGTGGAGAAAGATGAGGAGGGGATGCGTACAGCATGGAACTTTGGCAAGAATGTGGCTTTCCTGTTGAACAAGCTAAAGCCATAGTGACAAATAATGACGCAGGGACGGACTGTAATAAAACGGGGATACGGAACGAAATAACGTGGATGATGCACGAATATACGGGGATAATACATAAAAACGAGTGGATAATAGCCAACTTACAAGGATGGCTAAAAAAGCTAAGAAAAATTTAAAGAAAATATTGGTGTGGCATGAGTTGTAGCGAAAAGAGAAAAACGATTGAATAAAGGTTCAGGGATTCCTGGACAGGGTGAAGGAGCTTTACCACCGCAAGGGAAAAAAGGTAGAGGTGCCCATAGAACTGAGATAATGGGGAAAGCCCCTGTTTGGGGGTTGCTTGCTCGTTTTTCGGGACCAGCCATCATTTCCATGGTGGTGGCAGCCAGTTATAACCTGGTTGATGCCATCTTCGTGGGTCGTCTCGGCCCTGAAGCACTTGGAGCCCTGGCAGTTGCCTTCCCTTTAATGCTGATATTCATGGCGATAGTCATGGGAGCGGCGATGGGAGCCACATCTTTCATATCGCGTAGTTTTGGTGCAGGCAAACCAGAGGAAGTGGATAGGGCTGCCGGCACGGCTATGGGACTGGCTATCCTGATAGGCCTTCTCATGGCTGTTGTCTGTCTGCCCAATATGGATAGGCTGCTTCGTGTCTTTGGTGCTACCGGGGCTGTGCTGCCACTGGCAAATGAATACATGTCTATCCTGGCTGCCGGCGCTGTGGTGATGTCCGTTGGACTGGTCATGGGAAATATAGTAAGGGCAGAGGGCAGTCCTATGCTGTCAGGGGCAGCGATGATCGCGTCGGCCGTGACAAATATCGTTCTTGACCCCATACTAATTTTTGGACTGGGACCGGCGCCAGAAATGGGAGTTGCCGGAGCAGCCATAGCCACTGTGATAGGGCGAGGTGTCGGCGTGGTGATAATCCTTGTCCATTTTATCTCGGGCAGGACGCAGTATAGATTTAAGCCCCGATATTTTTTGCCTGACCCTAAACTTGTGGCTAATTTCTATAGAACGGGCTTTGCCTCGACCGTACGAATCAGCGGCATGTCGCTGGTTATTGCCATGGCAAACACCATAGCAGTTTCCTTCGGGGTTATTCCACTGGCTGTATTGGGTGTTGTTTTCCGGTTGGCTCGTTTTATTTTCATGCCGACCATGGGACTCGGACAGGGGATGCTGCCACTGGTGGGCTATAATTTTGGTGCAAAGCAGAAAGAGCGTGTTGGCGAAATCGTTATCAAGACGGGGATGCTGTCCTTGGGATGGGGGCTGTTGTGCTGGACTGCGCTTATGCTATTCCCTGCGAAAATAATGGCTGTTTTTAACAGCGACCCGCAATTCCTCGTTGTCGGTGCCCCGGCCCTCAGGCTATTTACCATGTTCTTATTCGCTGCGCAGTTACAGAGAATCGCCAGTTTCTTTTTCCAGGGAATAGGCAAGGGAAGGGCCGCGCTGATACTGGCATCTGCCCGACCGGTTATTTTCCTGGTGCCTGCGTTGCTGATATTGCCAAGACTGTTCGGGTTGAGCGGTCTATGGACTGCTTTCCCGGTGGCTGATGCGCTGTCAATGCTGTTGACTATTGTCTGGACTATTCGTGAATTCCGTAATCAGGGCATTCCCATCAGTTTTCGTTACAAATAGCTGATTATATTATTGGAGACCGCTAACTCATGCCGGATTTCCACTTCTACCATTGCGGGAGGTCGGAGATGGAAGATGGAGGGGTGGAATGCATTCGCAGTAGAGAATACCCGGGTAGATTCCTGCTACTTGCTTTTGCAGGCACAGGTTTAGCAGGAATGACATAGGGAAGGTAGGAATAACATTTCCCTTTTGTCATACCCACGGATGCGGGTAATCCACCACAATATTGTCCTCCTCGAGGGAGCGCAAGCGACCGAAGGATCTGTTACAGGGCAATAATCCGCTGAGATTCTTCACTTCATTCAGAATCCTGGTGGAGTGTGCTTTTCACTCACTGCTGTTGACAGCAGTACAGCAAGCAGTTAGATTTACTGTATTATGAGTGAGCTTAAGAAAGTTAACATCTACATAGATGGTGCCTGCAGCGGCAATCCTGGTCCTGGTGGTTATGGCATAGTTATGGAATATAATGGAAAGAAGGTGGAGAAATCGGGAGGATTCAACAATACCACTAACAACCGCATGGAAATCATGGCGGCCATAGTTGCCCTGGAATCGTTGACAGAGAAATGCTCGGTGACAGTATTTAGTGATTCGCAGTATCTTGTTAACGCAATCATGAAAGGCTGGGTACAGCGCTGGAAGGCGAATGGCTGGATGCGTAACAGGAAAGAGGAAGCCTTAAATCCTGACCTCTGGGAAAGGATGTTAAGAATATGTGGCAGGCATGAAGTGGAGTTCAATTGGATCAGGGGGCATAAGGGGCATGAGGAGAATGAGCGCTGTGACCAGCTTGCCAGGAAGGCAGCAATGAAGACAGGGCTACCAGTCGATACAGGATACAAGTAGCCTGGTTGTATTCCCCGCCGGAAATACGCAGTGAATTCTAGTCGTCATTGCGAGCGTAGTGTGGCAATCCGGGTGCTGAGTCGGGATGGGCATGGGTTGCACATGAAGTCACCCCCCCTGGTACCTCCCGGATTGCTTCGTCGCCTCGCTCCCCGCAATGACGGTAAAATAAGTGTCGCTCAGAATGAAAGTATTCAAAACTACCATACCTATATAAAAGTGAAATCACCGCCTTGAAGTGAGTCTGGTGGTGGATACCCGCTACCTGCTTTCGCAGGCACCTGTTTCGCGGGTATGACATGAAGAAAAACGGGTATGACAAAAAAAGAGAGCGGGCACGATTGTGAAGGCAGCAGGTCTTGTAATTAGTATTTTGAATTTGTTTAGTATTTAGTAATTAGGATTTAGAGTTTGGCATTCCTGCCTAACCGATCATTGCGAAGAGGCGCAGACCACGCAGCAACCTGCATTGTAATATAAGCAAGTTAATGTCATCTAAATATAGTAATATAGGATTTATAAAGTATAATATAAAACTAATAGGACTATTAGGCCATTTACAAGTGCATGATAATGCTCCAAAATGCTAATGTTATGGAAAAATTGCTTAATAGTGCGCAATTAGCCGAGTATCTTAATATGAAAACCGTAACGGTTCAGCGTAAAGCTGCAAGAGGAGAGATTCCATCGGTCAAGGTTGGTAACCGGTTTCGATTCGATAAGCAGCAGATTGAGGATTGATTGCGACAGAATACGAATAGGGAACAAGCAAACATCCTGGTTATTGATGACGAACCGATAATAGGGCAACTAATCGATAGTATTTTAAAAGGAAAAAACTGCCAGGTAACGACTACTGTTAGCAGCCTTGAGGCTTTGAAACTCGTAGCCAGTAGTCACTTTGATTTAATATTTCTGGACATTGCTATGGTGGAACTCAACGGGTTTGAGGTTTTCAGTCGTATAAGGGAGATGGGCAAAAATGTACCGATTGCTATCGTCACCGGTTATCCTGATAGCGACTTGTGCAGAAAAGTTATGGAACTTGACCCTTTTATTGTAATAAGTAAGCCTTTTCAGGCTGGCGAAATACTATCAACCGTTCGCAGCGCAGTACAGGGGAGGGTTGATTAATAAATGAAAAAACTGACCGAATCCTATCGGGGTTTTTTAAACCGTTGAGACTACCGCTGAAAGTGAAATAATCATAAAGTGTAACCGGAGGTCTTGAAGATGAAGGATGAAACAAAGACCAAAGAGGAACTCATAAATGAGTTACAGCAGTTCCGCAGACAAGTTACCAGGCTGGAGAAAGCAGAACACGAGT
>CAZZHQ010000003.1:0-88280 GCA_964654015.1 uncultured Dehalococcoidales bacterium
CCCTGCTAACTATACTCATCATGGTGAGATTCTTCGCTGCGCTCAAGAATGACAATATAATAGGGCAGGAATGACAACATAATAGGACAAGTATGACAAAGGGGAGGGCAGAAATGACAATAGAACTATGAATGCTGTATAATATATGCGTGAATAATGCAGTTATATAGAGGTGTATTATGAATGCAGTACGTATGAACATCACCCTTCCAGAAGAACTAGCCAAAAAACTAGACGAACTGGCGGGACACAAGAAGAAGAGCCAGTTTATAGCTGAAGCGTTAAGGCAAAAGATGGAACAACTACAGGATGCACAGCTCCAATTACTCCTGGAGGAAGGTTATAAATCGACTAAACAGGAAAGCATCAGTATGGCAAAGGAATTTGAAGCCATCGATCTCGAAGGTTGGAATGACTATTAAACGAGGGGAAGTTCACCTGGCCTGTCTTGACCCTGTAAGAGGAAAAGAAATCGCAAAAACCCGCCCTGTGGTTATAATCTCCAACGACAAGAACAATGAGTTTTCGGGGACTGTAAGCATTCTGCCACTATCCTCTAAACACATGGATAAAATCTTCCCTTTTGAGGTGTTTTTATCTAAAGGTATGGCCAATCTTCCCAAAGATTCCAAAATAAAGGCGGACCAAATTCGTACCATAGACAAAAGCCGATTGCTTAATCGCATAGGAGTACTTAACAACGACGCTATAGCCAGTATTGAGAAAGCTTTGCAGATTCACCTGCGATTATCATAGCCTGCAAATAATAAATAAGTTTGTTTACGCTAAAAGCAGCCATCTCTATTTACTTTTAACTACTGTTTTCGTTTATAATATAAACGTACAATACAAGGAGGTTTGTTTAATGAAATTACTAAGTCGATTGATTATCGCCATGGCTATATGCCTTATGGCTATTCCAGGTTTAAGCAGCTCTGCCAGTGCTGCCAGCTTCAGGATTTACGGCGGTGGCAGTATCGCCAGGGATGAAGGTTATATAGGTGACACTATCGAAATCACTGGTTCGTGGGCGGAAAGTAGTGGTAGAGACCTGTATATATATTTTGAGATAGATGAGGATGATGAAGAAGACTGGCCCACTGAGGAATATGACAACGCAGGCTCCCTAGAGGAGATAGACATAGGTCCTCCCGCGAGATTTGCATATGACTTTGACCGTGACGAGATCCAGTTCACCATACCTGAATGCTATTCCGGGGAACATGAGATTTGGATTTGCGATGATGATGACCCGGCTGATGAAGTCGACACCTTAGTCTTCACGGTTTACCCCTACATAGAGATAGACGAAGATCAAGGGGCTGCTGGCACCGAAGTTGCTATGACCGGCTGGGGCTGGGATAAGAAAGACTCCGACTTTGAGATATGGTTCATGCTGGATAACGGTGAGCCGTCTTCCTCCACCCTGACTGACCTTGATGAAGGCACCGACTACGTGGTGGCATGGTCTGCCAACGATGACGGTATTGACGTTGAAATAGACGACGATATTGAGCACCAGGGTACCTGGAAAGAGGAAATCACTTTCACCATACCAGAAGCCAGCCAGGGGGAACACTGGGTTTATGCCGTTGGTGATGAGAATGATAATATCGCCGACTACCACATCAAGGGTGCCCCCTTCGAGGTATCGGCTGGAATAAGCAGCGACGTCAAGAGCGGGGTCCCCGGCACCGAGGTAACCGTCTCCGGTAGTGGCTTTGCCAGCGAAGAAAAGGGCATCGAGATATTCTTCGATGGAGAAACAATAGCCAGCGGCATCACAGCAGATGAAGATGGCTACTGGAAGAAGACCTTTAAGGTTCCTACCACTGGTGCAGGAACTTACTCGATAACAGTCGAGGGAGATGATACAAATAAAAGCGACCTCGATGAACTGGAATTTGAGATAATATCAACCCTCTCTATGACCCCCACCGAAGGAGATATTGGTACCCTGATTAATATAAGCGGTACAGGTTTGCCCGGTAATACCCCGGTCACAGTAAAATATGACGGTACTACCGTAAAAAGCAGCACTACCGACGCCAATGGAAACCTGCCAGCAATCAGCTTTCCTGCTACCCATACCCAGGGCACACACCAGGCTTCCCATACCGTCGTTGTTAGCTATGGTTCTGCCTCGAAAAGCTACACTTTCACTATGGAGTCAACGGCGCCTGCTATTCCGGCAATGAAAGCACCTGAGGACGGACTCCGAATTGGCTTCGTGGGTAAAGCAACCCCGGAATTTGAGTGGGCGGCAGTAACAGACCCAAGTGGACTGAGCTACGAGCTACAGTTGGCAGAAAACCCCGAATTCATGCCAGTGCTGATATCGAAGACTGGATTAACCAGTACCAGCTTCAGCCTTGCTGATGCCGATAGCCTTGTTTACGGTAACTATTACTGGAGAGTAAAGGCCATCGATGGCGCTATGAACGACAGTGGCTGGAGCGCTACCTCCTCTTTCAAGTCAGGCCTGCTGCCATTATGGTCTTTCATCACCATTATCTCACTGCTAGCAGTCCTTTTCGCCTTCCTTATCTTCGTACTGGTGAGGAGAAGCAGAGACATTTATGATTGATAACAGGTACTACATGGAAAAGATGCAAATTAAAACACAGGAGGCAAAAATATGAAATTAACGGTCATCGGGTTAGGACAGTGCGGTTCCCGAATTGCTGACCAGTTTGCCAGAATGGACCGCAAGGCGCAGGCTGAACGGAGGACACACATAGCTCCAAATGTCTTTGCCGTAAACACAGACCAGGCAGACCTGACAGGGCTTAGCTATATAAAGAAAGACTACCTGCACCGCATTATCATCGGTCTGCGACAGACGCTGGGACATGGAGTGGGTAAGATAAACGAACTGGGGGCGGAACTGGCCAGGGAAGATGGGGATAAAATGATTGATGCGATGAAAGCGGAGTCTGGCATATATGAAAGCCATGCCTTTCTGCTGATCGCCGGAACCGCGGGTGGCACTGGTTCAGGAGCGATACCAGTACTGGCTCAGATGATCAAGGAACGCTACCTCTCCAAGCCGATTTATGCCCTCGTCGTCCTGCCGTTTGAACATGAGATTAATAGCGAGGCCAGGAGCGTGTTTAATACTGCTACCTGTCTGAAATCCATCTACGATGTGGTAGACGCTGTATTCCTGGCAGACAATCAACGCTATGTTAGAAAAGATGCCAGCCTGATTAACAACATCGAAAAAATAAATAAGGCAATCGTCGCACCATTCTATGACCTCATGTGCGCCGGTGAGGTGACCAAACACAAACACGTGGGAGCAAGAACCATTGACGCCGGAGACCTGATAGCCACAATAGAAGGATGGACAGCCCTCGGACTCGGAAGAACCGAGCTTCCCACTTTGCGCTTTCCCTGGGAAGTAAGAAAGAAACATTTCCGGGAGAAGGCTATAGAGAGTTTCAGGGGTTCACAGGCACTTGATGCTTCGATAAGCGACCTGTCCATTAGTTGCAACCCCAAGGACTCCAGCAAGATTATCTACGCCATATCCGGGCCTCCCAAAGAGATGAACATGGATATGGTTAAGAGCATCAGCGAGTACCTGAAAGACATCGCTCCTACCGCACTGATCAGGGGTGGTGATTTCCCTGGAGAGAAACACTTTATCGATGTCACGCTTGTCCTGTCCCAGTTGTCCTCTATACCCAAAATAGAGATGTTCTACCAGAAAGCACTACAGTACGCAACTGATAACAAGGTACAGATACAGGATGTACGGAATAAGATACAGGCGTTGACTGACCTGGGCAAGGGTTTGCCTAACCTGTAGAATAAAAATACCTTCATCTGCTTTTTCCGTCCCTTTTACAGGGATAGAAGAAGCAGATGACTTTATTTCTCCTATCATAAGACATAAGTCGAGAATACTTCACTTAATAACAACGGGGGAGAAGAGGTTGCCCGCTGTGTTATGAGATTAACTTCAAGACAGTGGCAAAAAGCCAACCGAGAATAGCACAGGCAGGGAAGGTGACAATCCAGGTCATTACGATTTTCCTGGCTATACCCCACCTTACCGCAGAGAGACGCCTGGTAGCACCTACCCCCATAATAGCAGTGCTGGCACAATGAGTGGTACTCACCGGGATACCAAAATGAGAGGCAGCTTCAATAACAGAAGCCGCCGCCGCATTCGCTACAAATCCCTGAACAGGCTGTAGTTTTGTCATCTTCAGCCCCATAGTACTGATAACTCTCCACCCTCCCACAGCAGTGCCTAGGCTGATTGCAGCAGCAGAAATAATAACAGCCCAGAAAGGTATAACAAATTGCCCGCTGCCACCATAGGCCATCAGAGCCATGGCTATCAGTCCGATAGGCATCTGCCCATCATTCTTGCCATGACTATATGCAAGTAAGCCAGACGAAATAATCTGTAGATTTCTGAAAGGTATCCGCATTTTTTCGGGGGCAGTGTCTTTAAATATCCACATTATTGCCACCATCACCAGGAAAGCTCCTGTAAAACCAAGAAGCGGAGCAAAGCCAACTGCCGAGAAAACTCTCGCGAGGACCGTCCATACGATGATATTTCCACCACCAGTGGCTACGCCAGCACCAACTAAACCCGCTACCAGCCCATGTGTCAGGCTAATAGGCATTCCATGATAGGTAGCCAGTACAGCCCATATAACTATGGCACCTGCACCGGCCATTACAATACTCATACTGAGGAATTCCGAATCTATAATACCTTTGCCGATAGTTATAGCAACTGCCGTACCAGTGGCTGCCCCCAGGAATTCACAACAGGCAGCCATTATCACAGCCGACCGCGCTGACAGGGAGCGTGTGCCAATAACCGTTGCTATAGAGTTTGCGGCATCATTAAAACCATTGGCGATACCAAAACCGATAGCTACAACAATAACCCCAATTAAAAAAGGTAAAGAATCAGTCATTTTTCAGAAATATATCTCCTTCTATTTGCAATACACATTCTCTCTTGTTACCAGTATTCTCCTGTACGATGCCATATTTCACTTCACTCTATCATTATACAAAACGCCACAATCACATACTTTGCAAAATAATACCTAAAATCCAGCCAATGGCAATACAGACAGGAAGGGTAAATATCCACGCTAACATTATTTTCTGGGCAATGCCCCATTTCACTGCGGACAAGCGCCTGGAGGCCCCCACCCCCATCACAGCGCTGCTGGAGCAATGAGTTGTACTCACCGGGATGCCAAGAGCAGAAGCGCATTCAACTACCGTGGCAGCTGCTGTCTCTGCGACAAATCCATGTACCGGTCGTAGCGTCGTCATCTGGAGGCCTACTGTTTTAATTACCTTGCCCCCACCAACGGCCATTCCGAAGCTGATTGAAGCTGCCGAAAGTAGAACTGCCCACCATGGAATGACAAATTCGGCCCCAATGCTACAGGCCATCAAACCCATACAAATCAAACCCAGAGGAATTTGCCCATTATTCTTACCATGGCTGTAAGCAAGAAAGGCAGCCGAGACTATCTGTAGCCTGCTGAAAACGGTCCGACCTTTTTCTGGCGTAATATTTCGAAAAAGTCGCAAAACAACACCCATTCCGAAAAACGCTCCAAGGAAACCGAGTACCGGCGAAATAACAATAGCCGCCAGTATCTTGCCAAAAATGCTCCACACGATAATCCCGGTCCCTTCCATGGCAATACCTGCTCCTACCAATCCGCCAATCAGTCCATGGCTGGTGCTGATTGGCATACCATAATACGAAGCAATAAATGCCCAGACGATGATGGGCACAGTACCCGCAAGTACCATCTGGATGCTAAGCAACTCAGGAGCAATAATCCCTTTGCCGATAGTGACAGCCACCGCTGTGCCTGTTATCGCCCCAAAAAAACTGAATAAGGCGGCCATCATCACAGCCGCCCTGGGGGATAGAGTTCGGGTACCAATAACGGTAGCAATCGCATTGGCAGCGTCATTAAAGCCATTGGCCACCCCAAACCCTGTAGCCAGTACGATAACGCCGATTAGCAGAAATGGAATATCAGGCATTCTTTAATACGACGCCCTCAAGTACATTGGCAACATCCTCCCCTCTATCAGTAGCAGTCTCCAGATGCTCGTAAATCTCACGCCACTTGATTATTCTGCAGGGGTCACTGCAATGATTAAATAACTCCGCAAGAGCAGCATGATGTACATCATCAGCCTCATTTTCCATACTGTTTATCACCACGCATTCCTCCATAATCTGGCTAAACTGGTCGCGATGGCGCAAACGCGGCACTACAATGTTAATATCCCGTGCCATTCTCAGGACAATGGCACACAGTTGCCTGGCCCTCTCAGTAGGTTCCTCAATATGATACAGATATATTGACCTGCCAGCCGCCTCCATGAAATCCAGTACATCATCCAGGGTATGAGCAAGTAAACTAATGTCCTCCCTGTCGATGGGAGTTACAAAGCTACCATGTAGCCGTTTTAGTATCTGATGGGTAATAGTATCGCCAGCTTCCTCCAGTTCTTTAAGCTGTTTTGCCCTCAGTTCAGCATCCTGGCAATCCTCAAAGAGTTCAACCAGCTTTTCAGCAGCAAGAACAATATTTTCCGTCGCCTTCTCAAACAAATCATAAAATTTTGTATTCTTTGGTATCATCAGAAATTTAACCAAAATTCACCTCCATTGCTTCGTATATTATTAACAAACACTATTTATACCTTCTCACTTCAAACCGATATAGCGTGATTGGAGAGGTAAATGGTATTCCAGCCTTCATGCGGCAAATTTCAATCTGTTTTTCCACAGTATCCACCCCATCCAGGTCAGGCAACAGAAGTCCCCGCTTTAAGCCACTCTCCACAATTACACCATATCGCTCCGGGTCAAGTTGCTCAACACCCTCAACTGGCTCTGGTTTGCTGAGAATATCAACATTATATTCCAGTTCAGCCAGCTCGGAAGCTTCCACTTGTGGAAAACGTGGATCTCTGGTGGCAGAACTAATGGCATTAGCTATGATTTCCTCAGCCACATTATCCTTTACCGCCTCGAATGTGCCAATGCAACCCCTCAACCGACCATGCTTGTGGATGGAAACAAAAACACCAGCCTGCTCCTTCATCTCAGGTATAAGTTCCTCCGGTTTAGCTGTGCTACCATTGCTGATGTAGCTTTCCACCGTATCCCTTGCCAACTTAGCTATAGGATGCATTTTTTTATTCATAGACTCTCCCTCAAAATCCTCCTCCTGAGTTATTTTTATTGCAATATTAGTTTATTTAAACTCCGCCTTGAAGTTTAGATTTGCGGCACAGAACCGGCAATTAGAGCCATCAAGCCCCAGCACTTCTGTGTCATAGCCTGCACGGCGGACGATCACTTCACCGCAGGAATAGCACGTGGTATTCTCATATTGATGTCCGGGAACATTTCCCAAATAAATGAACTTCAATCCCAGCTTTTTTCCAATGGCATATGCCTTTTCAAGGGTAGCTATCGGGGTGGGTTGCAGATAGTCCAATTTGTGCATGGGGTAAAAGCGGGTTAGATGCCAGGGAGTAAGCTCACCCAAATTATCACAAATCCAGGCAGCAATACCGCTAAGCTGTTCCTCATCATCGTTCATACCAGGGATGATATTCGTCACAACCTCAACATGCATACCCCATTTCTCATTTGCCCGCCTAGCCACATCGAGAATACCACGCCAGTGGGTCAATCCGGCTAACTTACGATAAAACCCATCGCTGAAACCTTTAATATCAACTCTCCAGGCATCAAGGTAAGGCCCTATGGCATCTAATGCCTCAGGAGTAAGATAACCATTGGTAACATAAACAGTGTAAAGGCCTTTTTGCCTTGCCAGCCGGGCTGAATCCAGAGTGTATTCGAACCATAATGAAGGCTCGTTGTAGGTCCAGGCGATTCCGTCACAACCTCGATTCATGGCAAGCTCAACCGCCTCCTCTGGAGCTAACTGCCGGGATTCTTCTGGCATATCAACGCAAGCAATTTCCCAATTCTGGCAGTCAAGACAGTGGAAATTACAGCCCCAACCACCCAGAGAAAGGGCTTTGCTACCGGGGAAAAAATGAAATAGAGGTTTTTTTTCGATAGGGTCAACCGCCAGTGATGATATCGCGCCATAATTCATGGTATACAGGATGCCGTCCCGATTCAGACGCATTTGGCAGACGCCCATTCTACCAGGGTCGATAAGACAGCGCCGCTGACAGATATTACAGCGCACTTTGTGCCCAGGAAGCTTCAGGTAAAGCATAGCTTCCCTTTCCATTGACTCTCATTATAGCATTAAGACCTATAAGACAATACTAAAATGATGCCCTGGCCACAATTCTTTGCCTCACAGGGAGAGAATATTTATATATAAAATAATTTTCTATCTGCTCTGCCCAACCGAGGACACAAGTTTATACCCTCTGTGATCCTCTCCCTTAGAGAAAGAGGGAAAAAACGATGCCTGGATTCCTGCTTCCGCAGGAATGACAATCCTGTCATCGCTCCTCGGTCTTCTTCTTCGGTCTTTTTGTCATTCCAGCCCTCTGTCTTCGGTCTTTTGTCATCCTTGAGGGAGCGCCAGCGACCGAAGGATCTTCCCACTAGCTATATTCAACACGGTGAGATTCTTCGTATACACTCAGAATGACAAAAGGGGAAGCGGAAATTACACAAGGAAGTGATAAAAAAACAAAGGGGAAAACATGCTGCATTTAATCAGACAGCATATTATAATTAGACAACTTTAAATGGATATAATTGGAGTTACTGGCAACATAGGCAGTGGGAAGAGCACTGTATGCCGGATTCTGAACAGGCTTGGGGCTGTGGTGATTGATGCTGATAAGCTGGGACATCAAACTTATAGACCCTATAGTTCGACATGGCAAGAGATAATTGATGTCTTTGGCCAAGCTATAGCCGGGGCTGATAATGAAATAGACCGCCAGAAGCTGGGGCAACTTGTATTCTCCTGCCCTGCATCGCTGGCTAGACTAAATAGAATTGTACACCCACAGATACGCAAGATAGCCCAGGATAAAATCAGCTCCTGTCTCCGTCAGAAAGTGGAAACTGTTGCCTTTGAGGCCAGCCTGCTTATTGAGGCAGGTTGGAAAGACCTGGTAAATACAATCTGGCTGGTAGTAACTTCCGAGGAAAAAGTAATTCAGAGAGTTGTCAACGACAAGAGAAACACTGAAGCCAGTGTCCTTGCCCGCCTCAAGACGCAGATGCCTGTACAGGAAAAGATGGAATACGCCGATGAACTGATATACAACGATGGTAACTTAAGTCAGCTTGAAGCCAGAATAGAAGAGCTATGGCAAAAAATGCCAGCCAGAAGTTGAAGCCACAAAAAGCTACTCCCTTTCGATGTAAACCCGTCTTAAATCAGCGATACCCATAGGGTTTACCACATAGTCTTTTACATATGGCTTCACCAGGATATAGTTCTTGCCAAAGGAAAAAGGCAAGCAGGGAGCTTCATCAACTATTCGTTTCTCAATTTTTTGATACATAGACAGCCGCAGATCCGCATCCTGTTCAATCGCAGCGGTATGCAGCAACTCATCTACTTCCAGGTTATTATAGCCAAAAGAGTTATTCTCACTATCAGAATGAAAGAGGTCATCCAGAAAATTGTATGGATCGGGATAATCAGCCACCCAGCCCAGCATAAATATCTCATCCGTTTCCTCCTTGAGATGGTACATGAATTTATCAGGTTCCAGTTGTCTCACCGATACCTCAACCCCAAGGTTTTTCCGCCAATCTTCAATAACGGCTCCCAGGTATTCGGAAATATTATTACCATAACCCGGAACTGTAATTGTAATCGGCGGAAAGTTTGCCGGATCGCCATATTTCGAGGCGGCGATAAGCTCCTTCGCTTTTCCTAAATCAAAATCGAGCCCTTCAAAGCCAGAATTATAACCCGGCATACCTGGCGGTAAAATGCCTTCTGCTTCAGTTGCCATTCCCCTCAGTATCAAGCTAACGATTCGCTCTCTATCTACTGCATGACAGAAAGCCCGTCGAACATTCACATCATCAAACGGCGCTTTGTTATTATTAAAACCAACATAGTAAAAACTGAGTTCAGAAATCAACTCCAGTTCAGGACTGAAGTCACTTCCTTTATCCTCTACCATGTCAATATAATTCTGATAAACAGAGGTGACATCTATCTCAGCTTTTTCATACATGACCATGGGCATACCAGCCAGAAGATGAAAGACAACCCGCTCCAATTTAGCTAACTCAGCATAGTACTGCTCATTTCGTTTTAAAACCAGAACATCGCCTGGAGTCCATTCTTCCAGCACAAAAGGACCTGTCCCTACAGGCTGACGCCACCAGTTTTCACCCACCTCCACATTATCTCTATCCACCACAAAGGTAGTAGCATAAGTCAACTTACACGGGAAATAAGCCTTAGGGGCATCAATAGTGACCTCCAGCACATAATCACTGAGCACTTTTACCCCCGAGATTTGCGTCGTATCACCTTCCAGTACACTTTGTACTCCAACGATATCGCCCAGATATGTAGCCGCTGTCCGAGAACCTGTCTCAGGATTGCAGGCCCGCTCCCAGGAATACTTGAAATCCTCGGCCTTGACCTCCCTGCCATCGTAAAACTCTACTCCCTGTCGGAGATAAAAGGTATAAGTTCTGCCATCCTGGCTCTCCTCCCATTTCTCAGCAATGTCAGGCACTACTTCCAGCTCTTCATCAAGGCGCAACAGTCCACTAAAAACCTGCATGACATAGCTATGAGAAACCGTATCCGCAGAAATAGCAGGGTCAAGCGTTGCAGGACCCTCGCCATATAGATTTAACACATCACTGCCGTAGTCAGGCTGAACAGGTTGACAGGCAATTGAGGAAAATAGCATTATGACGGCAAGGCAAACTATCAGTATGCGCCATCCGATTTTCTTTGCTCTAAAATGAATATTACGCACGTGTCCTCCGCCAATCTCTCTCTTCTAAAGCTAAGGCACCAGCTAGAAGTGATACTGTGCCTAATGCTGATAACACCGCTATCAGGGCAGGGTGCAACCATAGTTTCCTGGGTTGGACCACTGGGGTTGTCAACGTCTCCTGCCATCGAGTATCAAGCCCATATACATCAAATCCATAAACCTGGCTCAAAGCCTCATCATAGGTACTGCCTTCCTTGAACAAAGTTAACAGGTTGAGCATTTTATCCTGCCCATAATTAGCAAGAAGGTATTCTACAAGACTATAACTTTCAGCATAGGAAAGATAGGCCTCCTCAGTATCAGCGGAAAAGGAACTGCATAAGCTACGCACCGAAATGAGCCTATCCCCTATTATCGCCTCGTCCAGTCGGGACAGTAGAGAAAAGGAGGGCTCTCCTTCGTTGTACATAGCTAAACCCTCGTCGAGCCAGGTAGGCAGTTGGCCATAAGGGCTAAAAACAGCCTGGTGTACAACCATGTGAGTCAGCTCATGAACTAAAGCCCCTTTCCCCCAATCAATATTTCCGGGTGAAATGCCAATCGTTATTGTGTCAAATTCAGTAAAGGCGGCACCGCCACTCCAATCTTGAGAAAAAATCATGGCTCCCCGTAAATCGTTCGCTGAGGCATAAACAAATATATTAATCAGCTTTTCAGGAAAGGCACCAATGTCGCTGCTCAATCTTAGTAATCCCCGTTGAGAGGCATCCATCAACTCCTGCGCGAAATGTTCGTCCCCTTCATACCAGTAAATAGCAAGTGGGCCTTCAGTTAGACTTTTCCAATCATAGCGCAGGTCATCAAAATTCAGCACAAGGGGAGTGGTCCGCAGAAGTGCCCCATCAGCGTCTTCCATGGTCCACCAGTATGTTATGGTTACCCCTGGCGGCAAGCTTGATTTTCTCATATCCCATACCCAACTGGTCTCTATTCTTTCCGCAGGAACGAAGTCAGGCCATCCCTCACTGGTGACATCTGCATAATTCATTCTGGATACCTGGTAATGAAGACGAGCATCAACAATATCCACAGCGCTCTGGGCTTCGAGGTGGAAAATAATCTCCTCTGGGAAAGCAAGTTCCACTTCTTCCCCCAGCACTGAAAGGCCACCGTCAGCATTAGCAACAGCAGGTACTGTTGACAGTATTAATAAAAAAATTATTATCAGTAAGATACGTTTGATCATGCCTCTTTAGCAACCTTAGAGTGGAGATAGGCAGAGATGAAACCATCCAGGTCTCCAATCAAAACGGCTTCAGCATTGCTAACTTCGTACTTTGTTCGATGATCCTTTACCATCTTGTATGGATGCAATACATAGCTCCTGATCTGACTTCCCCATTCTGCCTCAATACGTTCTCCTTTGAGTTGCGCTTTTCTCTTTTCCTCCTCAGTTCGTTCAAATTTCAGGAGACGAGTATACAGAATCTTCATCGCTGATTCTTTATTTTGATGCTGAGACCTCTCTCCCTGGCAGATAGCTACTATCCCTGTAGGAATATGGGTTATTCTCACAGCGCTACTAGTCTTCTGCATATGTTGTCCACCTGGGCCACTAGACTTGAAGGTATCTATCCTGAGATCTTCCTGGTTAATCTGAAGGTCCTTCTCTTTCTCTGCCTCGGGAAGAACCTCCACCAGGGCAAAAGAGGTATGACGGGCATGATCAGCATCAAAAGGAGAAAGTCGAACTAGCCTGTGAACTCCATGTTCACTCTTAAGATAGCCATAAGCAGAATCTCCTTTAATTTCAACTATAGCGCTTTTAATTCCGGCTATTTCTCCAGGAGAAATATCCAGAATCTCCATCTGATAACCATGCCCTTCGGCCCACTTCTGATACATCCTGAGTAACATATTGGCCCAATCCTGAGATTCTGTGCCACCTGCACCAGCATGGAAAGTAAGCATGGCATCTCTCTCATCATAATCGCCATTGAGGAGCAAGCTGGTTTCCAGTTGCTCGAATCGTGCACGCATCTGCTCGGAGTCCTTGTTTAGCTCCGCCTGCAGCAACTCATCATCCTCTTCTACGGCCAACACAATCATGTCCTGGAGTTCAATAATTCTCTTTTCCATGCCCCGCCACGTCTCCATTACATTCTTCTTGGCACCCAGGCGACGCATTACTTGCTGGGCAGTAGCTGAATCGTTCCAAAAATCAGGGTTGGCTGATTCTTCCTCTATCTGAGCAATCTCTTTCTCTAAGGCAGGGATGTCAAAGATGCACCATTATATCTGAAATTCGACGGCGTAACGCCTTTAATTCCTCTATCTGCTCTTCCATTTACACTCCTTATTGAACTGATTCTCCGATATTAGTTTAACTCAGCCTGTTAGATTTCCACCAGCCGCAAGGTGGGCCAAACGCGTCGGCTTTAGAAGATACATCCACGCCAGTAATTAGCCGGGGTTAATAGTTTTACTACCGGATGCTGTCAGCTTCGCCAACTATTTCTGTATTTCACGAGCCTGGGAACAACTTAACTCCCACGAATGTAGTTCATTTATCTTCACGACATCGAATTATAAAGTATTTAGCTCCAGCGGTAAATTAATTGCCAGTTATAACAAAGCAGATCAACGTATACACAAGACCATTCCAGCGTACTGTAATCCAAACCGGATTGATAAGCCAAATGGCAGTTTTTTGCCTTACTTATTGAGCAAGGCAATATCTGTAATAATTAAAGGGGGGTTCTTATCCATAATGTCTTTTACTGGAAGTAAATAGAAATCACCACTGACCATCACATTACCTCCCTTAACAATCCTGCTACTCAGCAGGGTAATAATAACAGCACAAAGTTGCTATGATGTAAAAGGTACAGTCAGCAATAAGCAGATTTAATATGACTCGTCGCTATGATTTGCGTTTGTTGAAGTCATCTAAATCAAGTGTGTTAATAAAATCTTCGTATGCAGAAAGTCCCTTCAGTTCTTTATCATCAACTCTCTTTTCCGAAGTAGGCCTTCCTATTTCCTCTTCAAGTATTATGCCGGCCTTTTCCAGTACTTTTGATTCGGCATATATTGGTGCCCCCACCCTCACTGCCAGAGCTAAAGCATCACTGGGACGAGAATCTATTTCAATTTGATCTTTGCCTAAAATAATATAAAGTTTTGCGAAGAAAGTATCGTTCTGAAGGTCACTAACGACGACAGAATCAACCGAGGCCCCCAAAGCGCTAATAACAGATAGCAGTAAATCATGTGTAAGTGGACGAGACAGTTCAATGTTTTGTAACTTCAACAGAATAGCATCCGCCTCTGGTGGTCCAATCCATATAGGTAGATATCTATCAGCATCTTTCTCTTTCAGGATCGCAGCACGAAGGCGATCATTTACCATACTCGCTCTTATACTATCAATTGTCATTTCTATCAACATATTACCGCCTCCATTTTCCAGTTAGGACTCTATTCTACCTTTATAAGATTAGATAATCAACAAGCTTGAAACTAACGATGCCACCATTATCTAACAAGGAGAGAGACTGTCGGATATTAAAGTAGAATTAAGCGAGGTCTTTCATATTATTTCCCAATATGCTAATATATAGGGTTGAACTTGTTGCGAAGTAAAGCACAGTAAACCTTTACTTCCATAAAGCAAAGGAGATTTATCTTTACTCTCGATTCTAGAATAACTCATTTATGATGTCCTGCGACAAGCTAGCTCGAAGTAATCCAGCACTATATAGGGCAACGTGTAACGAGCCAGATGGGTAACATAGACGAAATAAAGCAGAGAATAGACATCGTTGAGTTTATCTCAGATTATGTCACTTTACAAAAAGCAGGGAGAAATTTCAAGGCTCTATGTCCTTTTCACCACGAGAAACACTCCTCATTCTTCGTTTTTCCAGAAAAACAAACCTGGCATTGTTTTGGAGCCTGTGGTACTGGTGGAGATGTTTTCTCCTTCATTATGAAGAAAGAGGAAATAAACTTTAGCGAAGCACTACAGCTATTAGCTAGCAGAGCAGGTATTACCCTGAATCAGGACAAGTCACCGACCGAAAAAGTAGAAGATAAGAAGAGGCAAAGACTACTTCAAGTCAATGAAGCAGCTAGCGAGTATTACTATGATTTATTACAAAATTCCACTGCAGGAGAAAATGCCAGAAACTATCTCAACAAGAGAAATATATCTATGAAAACTGCCAAAGAATTTCACCTTGGTTTTAGTCTGGACAGCTGGGATGCTTTGATGATATTTCTAACCAGCAAAGGCTATGAGGAGCAAGAATTGAAGGACGCTGGCTTGATAATCGCCAGGGAAACCGGAGGCAGTTATGACAGGTTCCGTAACCACCTGATGTTTCCTATACACAACTTCCAGGGACAAGTAACTGGTTTCGGAGCTAGAACCATGGACGAATCTTCACCTAAATATATCAACTCGCCACAAACATTAGTCTTTGACAAAGGGAATAGTATCTATGGCATTGATATAGCAACACCCTTCATCAAAAAAGAGGGACTGGTAATAATCATGGAAGGTTATATGGATGTACTCACTGCTCACCAGCACGACTGGCAAAACTCAGTAGCCGCCATGGGAACATCACTGACAGAAAACCAGGTAGCTATCGTACGTAAACTGTCCAAGAATATAGCACTGGCCCTCGATGCCGATGCTGCGGGCGAGCAGGCAACACTGCGGAGCACTGAAGTAGTAGCTCGTTTTATTGATAAGGCTGATGTAACCGTTATTGCAATGCCTCCCGGTAAAGATCCTGATGACGTAATATCTGGAGACCCAGAACTCTGGCGAAAACTCATGGGAGAGAGTTTGCCCATTGTCGACTTTGCCCTGGAGACAGTTACTAAACAGACTGACAAAGGTAATGCCAAAGAAAAATCTGTGGCTGTGCAAAAATTATTACCTCTAATCCATGAGATAACGGACCCAATCCAACAAGCCCACTACGTACGCAAACTAGCTCGCAGACTGGACATTGAGGAGACCAGCATAAACAATGCCCTTGATAATTGGCGAAATGGGAAGACCAGGCGCTACGAAACTGTGGCAAGGAAAAAGAATATATCCTCTCATCCAAATACGCGTGACCCCATCGAAGAATATTGCCTCGCCGTATTGCTGCACTATCCGGAACTGAGCAATATAGTTCAGGAACTATCGGTTGAGCATTTTGAAAACCCGGTTAATCGTGAGATTTTCGCTCAATGGCGGTGTTATGGTGATTATACTGAGATAAAAAAACAGATAGCTCCCTCTCTGTGGGAGCATCTGGATTACCTGCTAGACAAGCCTCCCCTTGCGCAAAATGTCAGCGAACAGCAGCGTGCCCTAATCCAAAATGTACGCATATTACAGAAAAGAAAGCTTAAGAAAAGAGAGGCAGAAAAAGAGATGATGCTTGAGGACACCAGAGAACAGGAAGGCACTGCCGCAGAACTGGCTAAATTGGATGAACAAGGGACCTCAAATAGCGAACAACTAATGGCGGTTCAGATTAAGATAACAGAAATAACAAGGGGATAAGATAATGGACATAATTGAGAAAAACGGATTCCACCTAACTGGCGAAGGAGAAGAAGCAGCAACTCAAGAAGAAGTCGCAACTGAGGAAGGTGAAGACGGTGACGCCGTCACGGATGAAGAAGCGCATGATGAAATCGGCTCCGAAGATATTAAGCCTCATATAGAGCTTGAAGAATTCGAAGTTACTGATGACCTGGCCAGGATGTATCTCCGTGAAATCGGTAAAGTACCTCTGCTCACGGCATCCCAGGAGAGAGAACTCTCAAGTAAGATTGAGCAGAACAGATACCTTATAAAACTTGAAAAAAAATACAAGAGGGCTGTTTCAGCCACGGAGCTTTTAATAGACTTGATTACCCGGCTATGCAAGCTTTATCCCACTATCCAGGTTATTGACGAGCAAACAGGAATAACTAGCTCTTCCAGCCTGGCAAAGACGATCACAGAGCCTGCATTTCATGCCGCAATAGATAACAAGCTAGATTTAGCATTGATAGCCGCAACTGCTGAAAGGACCGATAGGGGAATTGCGTCGGCAGAGGACAGTATAATCAGTCTTTCTCTATTAAGTAATCTGCTACCCCAGAAAGCATTAGGGATTATTGGAGCCGATACTTCCTGGCAGGAGGTAAAGAGTCTTGTAAGCGACGAAGACTTTCTATCCCAATTTCGCTCATGTGACAACGAATTTAAGCACCATTTTATTAAAGTGAAGACTGAGGCAGAAAAAGCAAAGGAGCATCTCGTTGCGGCAAATCTACGCCTTGTCGTCAGCATAGCCAAGAAATACATTGGTCATGGCATGTCTTTGCTCGACCTCATACAGGAAGGGAATATCGGCCTTATGCGGGCTGTGGACAAATTCCAACATAGAAAAGGGTATAAATTCAGCACTTACGCTACATGGTGGATTAAACAAGGCATTACCCGTTCTATCGCTGATCAATCTCGTACCATTCGTATCCCTGTGCACATGGTAGAGACCATAAATAAACTTATACGAAAGATACGAAAATTAACACAAGAACTGGGACGCGAACCCAATTACAGGGAAATCGGCGATGAATTGAATTTGAGTTCGGAGAGGGTCGAGGAAATCATGGACCTGTTCCGTCATGAACCGATATCGCTTGAAACCCCAATTGGGGAAGATAAAGACAGCCGCCTGGGTGACTTTGTTGAGGACAATGACAGTCCGGCGCCAATCGAAATCGCCTCCCAACAGTTGCTTAAAGATCAAATAGACAAGGTACTGGATCAACTTACTCCGCGAGAGAAAAGGGTTATACAGCTCAGGTTCGGCCTTGAAGGCGGACATACTCAAACACTGGAAGAAGTAGGTCAGGAATTCAACGTGACACGAGAGAGAATTCGGCAAATCGAGGCAAAAGCTTTACGAAAGTTGCGTCACCCAAGCCGTAGCCGAAAATTTCGGGATTATTTAGGATAACCAGATTTGGCACCAGAACCAAACATCTGTCCTATATTTTTAGGCATTTTGCCTTTTGATATTAGTTTGCTCAATTTCTTTATCTGATAGAATTGCTTCAAAAGTTGATTTATATCATGCGGGGTCGTACCACTGCCTTTTGATATTCGATAACGCCGACTACCATTTATAATATCGGGATTGTGCCGCTCCTCAGGTGTCATAGACGATATAATCGCCTCCATCTTTTTAATCTGCTTCTCACTATCTTCATCAGATAAGCGAGAGCTAACATTGGAAAAACCTGGCAGCATGCCCATCAATTGTCCCATAGGCCCCATTTTACGCAGGCTACGCATCTGTTCAAGTAAATCCTCCATATCCAAACCTGACAAGCCCTTCTTCCCTGCGATTTTCTTGCCTTTCTGCGCCTCAGCAGCTTGTTCGGCACGCTCGATAAAAGTTAGCATATCCCCCATATTTAAGATGCGAGACGCCAGGCGCTCAGGATAAAATGGCTCTAGAGCCTTCACTTTCTCCCCGACTCCCAGAAATTTTATTGGGACTCCAGTAACAAAACTAACCGAAATGGCAGCCCCTCCCCTGGCATCACCATCCATCTTGGTCAAAACAATCCCAGTCAGCCCTATCTGTTCATTGAAATCTCCAGCTATCCTCACGGCATCTTGTCCTGTCATGGCATCTACAGTAAGTAGTACTTCAGAAGGTTTTAATTCTGCTTTAATCTCGGACAGTTCAGCCATCAAGACTTCATCAATATGTAACCGTCCCTGGGTATCAACAATCATCCTGTTCAACCCATTCTTTTCGGCTTCCCTGCGGGCATGAGCACAAATCCGGACCGGTGATACTTCATTCTCCTCGGTAAACACAGGGATTCCGGCTGCTTTCCCCAGGAGTCTCAGTTGTTCCCTGGCAGCAGGCCTGCGTGTGTCAGCAGCTACCAGTAAAGGGAATTCCCCTTTTTGCTTAAGATGAACAGCCAACTTAGCCGCTGTGGTGGTTTTACCAGAACCCTGCAACCCTACAAGTAATATAACTGCGGGGAGTTTTTCAATGACGGATAAATCATGGCGCTCCCGCCCTAATATTTCAGTCATTTCTTCATAAACGATCTTTGTAATCTGCTGTACTGCGGTCAGGCTACTCAGTATTTCAGTATCAATAGCACGCTCCCGCACCTTCAGTAACAGTTGCTTTACCACTTTGTAATTTACATCAGCACTCAATAAAGCCAACCTCAACTGCCGTAGAGCGTCATCTACATCTTTTTCCGTAAGTCTGCCCCTGTTACCGAGTTTACGGAGCACACTGTCTATTTTTTTCGTCAATATATCTAGCATTTCTTATTTCCATTGAATTCTACAGCGAGAAGAGAATTGTGGTCAACCACCTATCCACATCAGCCAGGTATCTACAGCAACTACAGTAAATCAACTTTTTTTCCTTGACAAGAGCTAGTAATATCCGTAAACTCTAAATGAATCTACACTCGATCTCATATAGAAAATGGCAATGCAGAAAGAGAGGAGGAATAAAGTTTATGGGTGGTATGTCAAAATGATTTAGCTGAGCCATTTCGGGTTGGTACACCTCATCAATCCTCCACTTCCATCGGATTTTTCCTCGAAACTCTTCTTTCATGATTCATTTCTCCTGTTCTACATCCTCGTTTCAGATACATATGAATGTATTTAACCACTTAAATGGTCATTGATGCAGGTCTGCATAGCCCGAAAAAACCTTTAACAAAACAAATAAATAAGGAGGAACTTTATGGTTACAAGAAGGAATATGACAATCAAAATCTTACTGTCAATCATGGCAATTCTTCTGCTTTTACCATTATCCCTTACTGGTTGTACTAAGGCAGAAGGAAAACAATCCCTAATATTTGCAGATGCTGGTTGGGACAGCATACAGGTACACAATGCCATCTTAGGTTTTATTGTAGAGAACGGGTACGACTATCCTCCGTCAGAAATTGTTCCGGGTAGCTCACAAGTTGTTCTAGTAGCAACTGCCGAAGGAGATATTGACATACTCACTGAATGCTGGACAGAAAACTATGGTGAAACTTATACAGATTATATTGATTCTGGAGCGGTAATAGAAACCAATCTTGTTTTTGATGACAATTATCAGGGTTGGTTGGTACCAACCTACATGATAGAAGGCGATGCAGAACGTGGCATCGAAGCTACGGCTCCTAACCTGAAATCAGTATCCGATTTACCGGAATACTGGGAGTTGTTTAAAGACCCCGAGGTCCCTTCAAAAGGACGATTCCACAATTCCATCCCTGGCTGGTTATGCACAGAGCATAACTCGATAAAAGTGGAGACATACGGACTGGATGAATACTTCAATGATTTCCTCACCGGCTCAGATGCAGCCCTCTCCGCCTCGATGGTCGCCGCCTATGAGAAAGGCGAAGCCTGGTTGGGTTACTACTGGGCACCGACATGGCTTCTCGGAAAATATGATATGACCCTGCTCGAAGAGCCACCATACGACCAGGAAGTATGGGATCGTGATAGAGGTTGTGAATATATGTCAGTGGCATGCACCAGCGTTATTCATCCCAGTATGCAGGAAAAAGCCCCTGAGGTAGTAGATTTACTAAACAATTATGCTTTGAGTACCAGTGATATTAACTCAATACTAGCTTACATGAGAGATAGCGACTCTGACGCGTCAGGTGCTGCTGTTTACTTCCTTAAGGAATATGAGTCCATGTGGACCAAATGGGTTCCGGCAGATGTAGCCAGCAAAGTAAAAGAAGCACTCGTATAAGCAAGACTTAGCATAAGAGGTATAAAAATGGAGAATACAGCTTTGAGGAAAGGGTCTTCACGAGGAACTAAGTTCTGTATCCAGGTTGAGGACCTATGGAAAATTTTTGGCGAAAACATCGAACGGTGCTATAGCCCAGAAATGCGTGCAGCCAATAAAACAACCATACTGGAAAAGACAGGCTGTGTGGTGGCAATAAAAGAAATCTCCTTTGAAGTACAGAGGGGAGAGTTCTTTGTCATCATGGGCCTATCCGGCAGTGGAAAATCCACTCTGATTCGCTGTATTCTCCGCCTCATCAAGGCTACAGCAGGCAAGATCATAATCAATGGAGATGATATTTGCTCCTACAACGACCGGCAACTCACCGACCTGCGCCGTAATACCACAGCAATGGTTTTTCAGCAATTTGGTTTATTCCCTCATCGGAACGTGCTCGATAACGTAGCTTACGGGCTAAAAGTGCAAGGAATGGCTGAGGAAGAACGCTATATCAAAGCACGAGAGGTTATCGACAAAGTAGGCCTCAAAGGCTGGGAAAACTATTTACCAAACGCACTTAGCGGAGGAATGCAACAAAGGGTAGGAATAGCCCGGGCCCTGGCTATCGAGCCGGAAATATTGCTTTTAGATGAACCCTTCAGTGGATTAGATCCATTGATACGACGTCAAATGCAGGATGAACTAATTGGACTACAGCAAGAAGTGCAGAAGACAATCCTCTTCGTTACGCACGACCTTGATGAAGCCCTGAAACTTGGAAGCCGCATCGCAATAATGCGGGATGGAGAGATTATACAAGTTGGCACGCCGGAGGAAGTGATAACCACTCCCGGTGACGCTTACGTGCGCGAATTTGTGCAGGACGCATCTCCAGCCAAGGTAGTAACCGCAAAGAATATAATGGAACAGCCAGAGGTACTCCTCTATGAATGGCAAGGGCCTAAGGCTGCCATGCACACTTTTCGCACTACCAAATTGAGCAGTATATTTCTGGTTAGCCATACCGGTATCTTGCTGGGGCTGATAACTCTGGAACGACTGGTTAAATTAATCAGAAACAGGGGTAACTCCTTGAAGGAAGCTTTGGAACCCGACCTCCCCACCTGTACCACTGATACAGTGATAGAAGAATTATTCCCGCTGGCGGTCTCAACCATGCACCCTATTCCCGTGGTTGATGAAGCAGGAAGATTCATGGGAGAGATATATAACAGCGCTATTATGATTAGTATGATCCAAGAGAAAAAGACAGAGGAAGAAGAACCAGAAGAATCAGACAAGGAGGAAGCCAATGCTTGAATTTCCTCAATTCTTAAATATTCCACTAGCAGAATTGGTTGATGCAGGCATGTCCTGGATATTAACCAACCTGGGTTCTGTATTTGATGCCATCGGCACCAGTATCCTGGCATTGCTACTGGTTATTGAGCGTATCTTCCTCTGGATACCCTGGATAGTAACAATATTGGCGGTAGGAATCATTGCCTGGCGCGCACTGCGTCACTGGTGGGCAGGAGTGCTCTTCGCTGCCATGTTAGTTCTTATTGGCAGCTTCGGTCTTTGGGACCTGGCTATGATGACACTTGCCATTATCTTTGCCTCCGTAATTATCTCCCTAGTCGTAGGAATTCCCACGGGTATTCTAATGGCTCGCAGCAATATATTCCAATCCGTACTCAAACCACTGCTTGATGCGATGCAAACCATGCCCAGCTTCGTCTACCTGATTCCAGCACTGATGCTTTTTGGGCTGGGAAAAGTCCCGGCGGTGTTTGCGACTATCATTTACGCCATACCCCCAGTCATACGATTGACCAATATCGGCATAAGGCAGGTGCCCAAAAGCGTAATCGAAGCAGCTCAAGCTTTCGGATCCACTTCTCGACAAATACTATATGAGGTTCAAATACCATTAGCCATCCCATCGATCATGGTAGGAATAAACCAAACCACTATGATGGCACTGGCAATGGTCGTTATTGCTTCTATGATTGGGGCAAAAGGACTTGGAATGCAAGTCCTACTTGCCATCAACCGTATCGAAATAGGAAAAGGCTTTGAAGCAGGGATCTGTATTGTATTTCTGGCAATAATTATCGACCGGATAACTCATGCTATGGCAGCCCGAAAAGAATACTCAGTGAGTAGCTAGCATACTTCTGCTACATAGTCCAAAGAGTTATACCAGATAATAGGTACTCAATCTACAATTAAGGAAAGTGAAGCTATAACTATTGCAAATTGGGGAGAATTTACATAGTATATATATATGAATCATTTATGGGCACCGTGGCGCATGCAATACATAACCAAGTCAAAAGACAGCGATTGCATCTTCTGTACAAAACCAAAACAGGATAATGACCGAATAAACCTCATCCTACACCGTGGCAAAAACAATTTCATAATCCTGAACGCATACCCCTACAATCCTGGGCATCTGATGGTAGTATTCTATCGCCATATATCTAACCTGGAAGATCTAAGTAATGAAGAAGCCAAAGAGCATTTTGAGCTAATCCAGAAGAGCGTAGCCTTGTTAAAAAACACTATTCATCCTTCTGGCTTCAATGTTGGGTTAAATATAGGCAAAGTTGCCGGTGCAGGAGTAGATGGACACATTCACACACATATAGTACCCCGCTGGCAAGGTGATGTTAATTTCATGCCAGTACTTGGTGAAACCAGAGTTATATCTGAAGGGTTAGACATAACCTATGATAAATTTAAAGATGCTTTTAACCCGTAAAGATAGCATTAAGAGCTATTATTTCCTCTTTGGAAACCAAACAAACGAGTTCATCTCCCGCTTTCAGTATAATGTCATTGGATGGCAATTTACCGATACCTTCTTGTATCACCAGAGAGACAACCATAGTTGAAGGCAATGACAATGCGTTTATTTGCTTGCCCACTACCTTGGACCACTTTGATACCTTTGCTAATACAAGTTCTTGCTCAGTACCAATACTAATGAGTGAATTTAGTGGGCAAATCGACGTCTGAGCCTTGATACTCTTCAAGATTAGGTCTACCACATTGACTATGCATTTAATGCCCAATTCGTTAAATATATGCTCATTTTTAGGGCTATTAAGTCTGGCAACGACCTGTGAAACAGCAAATTTATCCTTGGCAAGCTGACAGGCTACCAAATTATCCTCATCCTCGCCAGCAACAGCTATAAATATATCGGCCCTATCCAGGCCAGCATCTTTTAACACAGCAACTTCACAGCCACTACCCTGCAACAAGGCAGTTCCCATTTCTTCTTCAAGGCTCTCATACTTCGAGGTATCCTTCTCGATCACAAGCACCTCGTGGCCCTCTTTTCTCAAATCATTATACAGACTATATCCTACTTTTCCTGCGCCAACGATTACAATATACATATTTTCATACTTTCAACCTATCCTTAACTGCGTTCACAAAAGCTGATATCGGGCTAACAGCAGCCAGGTCCAGGTTCTCGTAGAACTCTGCCTTTTGTGTATCATATATTCGACATACCACGCGAGATATACCAAATACCTTCTTAGCAATCTGGGCGGCCATGGCATTTCGTTCATCTTCCTTGGATGTTGCTATAAACGCATCGGCCTCTTCTATTCCCGCCTTCTTCAGGACCTCTTCATCCGTACCATCGCCTACCATAGCGGTCCCACTAAAATTACCCGGTAATTTAGCCAGTTTGCTAGCATCAAAGTCTATTACAGTTAATTCATGTCCCTCTATGTCAAGGGCAGATGCCAAGCCAGCCCCCATGCTACCACATCCCATAACGATTATCTTCACTATACATTCTCCTTAATTGGGCTACGAAGCAATAATACACTGCATGGAGACTCCCTGAAAACAATATGAACTGCTTTACCGGGATCGAAAACTCCAAGGCGCTTCTCATATTCAACGCCCATCACAATTAAATCCACGCCTTCCTTCGCCTCACCAACAATAGCAGGACCAAGTTCCCTTGCCTGCAAGAAGTCCTTTACCACTTCGCACCCCATAGAACTGGCAACATTTCCCCCATTTTCCAGCACTTCCTCGGCTTTATCCATATCTGAATCCAGTGGTTCATCCAGGGAACGACTTCTTTCTACCTCAATTACATAAACAAGATGTACTTCCGCCCCACTCTCTTTCGCCAAACCACACGCCATCTTTACCGCCTCTATATTGGCACTGCTATTATCTCTTAATGGTACTAATATCTTTTTAGATTCCATAGCCCTTGGCATAGTACATCCCTTCTATAACATTAGTCAATATAACTTTCGACCAAGCATAGCTCCGCCATGTCATACTTAAGATAACTCCAACAGTTAACAATTCAGTCGACAGCATTTTCAGCGCCATCTCCAAAATGCTGGTACAAGAAGCACCAGTACTGCCAGAAATTCAAGCCGACCAATCAACATACATATAATAAGAATTCCTTTTCCCGCTGAAGGAATAGCGGAGTAGTTACTTATCGGACCAACAGAGGCTAATCCAGGACCAACATTTCCCAACGTAGCCGCTACAGAAGAAAAAGCAGAAAGCAAATCCAGTCCAATAGCGCTCATTATTAAGGAACCTATTACTAGAGCTGAAAAATACAGGATAGAAAGGCCCACAATACCAGATGCAACATTCTCAGGGAGAACATTAGCTCCAATCTTTAAAGAATGCACGGACCTTGGGCTGAAGGCTAAATGTAGTTGCCGAAAAGCATATTTAATAACTACCAGGAGTCTTATAACTTTTAATCCTCCACCAGTTGATCCGGCTGAAGCCCCAATAATCATCAATACTAATAAAATGGAGCGTGAAAACGATGGCCAGACATTATAATCAGCCGTGACAAAGCCAGTTGTTGTCTGAATGGAAACAGCCTGAAAGGTAGCCTGGCTAAATGCTTCACCAACAGGTTGACCCATATTCTGTACCAGATCCAGCATTATAGCGAGGCTAGCCACAACCATGATGGTTATGTAAAGTCTGAACTCAACGTTAGAAAAGAGCCGACGAGGGTCTTGTTTAATCAAAGAATAATATAATCCGAAATTTACCCCTGCCATAAGCATAAAAACAGTCACAGTACTGCTGACAAACAAGCTATCATAGGCAGCTATGCTTAAATCTCTGTGTAAAAATCCTCCAGTGGGCATGGTGCCAAGGGTAACAATACAAGCATCAAAAGTCGGTAGCCTCCCCACAATTCTTAACAACAAGAACTCAATAAACGACAGAGAGGCATATATTTTCCATAACATTTTTGCAGTATCTCTGATACGAGCTTTCAGACGCTCAGCTTGAGGCCCCGGCATTTCGGCTTCAAACAGATGTGTCGCTCCAATACGCAATATCGGAAATAAGGCAATAAAAAATGTCACAATTCCCATACCACCAAGCCACTGAGTGAAATTACGCCAGAGGAGAATTCCATGAGGTTGACTCTCAATAGATGTTAATACCGTGGCCCCTGTAGTAGTGAAACCCGACATTGCTTCAAAAAAGGCATCAATGTAACCTGGAAAGGTGCCTGCCAGTTGATAAGGAATCGCACCAAAAGCAGCTGCCAGTATCCAAACACCAGCGACGAGTGCCAGTCCCTCACGCCGGCTCAGATTTCCCTCAGCTTTCGACGTGAAATAAATTAACACCGCACCAGTACCACAGGTGACGGCTGCGGATATGCCAAAGTAAATAGCTTCAGTCTCTCTGAAATACAGGCTGCAGAGCAGAGGGACAAACATAAGGACACCAAGTGCTGCTATTGAGTACCCAAGGTAGTGGATAACAACCTTAATTCGCATTATTTTTTTTGAAGAGCTTTTCTATCGCAGAGGAGGTTGAGAGCAGAGAGACTATAATTACATGGTCATTTTCCTGAATGATCTCGTCCTCTGCAGGGGAAACGATTATATTATTATCATGGATGATCGCTGTCATTATTGCACCCTTTGGTAGCTTGACACCGCCTTTACTCTGCCCACAAATTTTTGCCTTAGTACTGACGGTAAACTCTGTAGCCTGCGCCTGTTCATTCTCCAATAGTACCGTAGAAACCGAGTTTTCGTGCAGGGCAATACTGATTACTTTTTCTGCAGCAATAATAAGAGGCGACAGGGCAACATCAACCCCTACTGATTCCGCCAGGGGTAAATACTCTGGCTTGTCGACTACTACTATGTTACGAGCGGCTCCGATACTTTTAGCCAGCAAACCAACAAGGATATTAAGAGATTCATCACCAGTCGTAGCAATAAACGCATCGCAGGACGAGACTCCTTCTTCAATAAGAAAATCACGATCCGTACCTACACTGTGTAACACCTCAACTCGCCTCAGCCTGGCACTAATCTCTTCACTGCGTGCCTTATTTTTTTCTATTAGTTTAACCTGTATTCCGCGTTTAGACAGCGCCTCAGCAACATGAAACCCTATGAGCCCCCCCCCAAGAATTATCACATGCCTGGTAGGCCTTTTCTTGTGATTAAAGACATCCCCCAGTTTATCCATATCTTCTTTCTTGGCTACTATGTATATAGTATCACCTTCGCTAATAACATCATCATCACCAGGAACCTTCACCTCTTTGGAATGAACTAGTAGTGCCACTACGCAAGGCCCGAGCAACATCTTCTCAACGACGTGAAGTGTTTTACTTATCATCTCAGACCCATTTTCAATTTTAAATCCCCTCACCTGAACTCGGCCACCGGCCAATTCTCGAGCATGGCTTGCATATAGACCAGAAAGGCTATTTTCTATCTGTATAGCAGTCTCGATCTCCGGATTTACAAAGCGATATATCCCCATCCGGATAGGCCTCTCAACCTTCCTTGCTTTATCAAGCGAATCACCATTTACTACTGTTCGTAATCCTGAATGATACTCAGGGTTGCGAACCCTCGCTATAGTTCTTTCAGTTCCCATTTCCTTCGCCATAGAACAAATTACCATATTGGCCTCGTCACTCGCCATAGTAGCTACCAGCAAGTTAGCTCTTCCAACATCTGCCTGTCGTAATACGTCAGGGTTTACCGCATTTCCAAGAACGACACCAACATCTAGCTGTTGGCGAATATACTCTGCTAACTCTTCCGACTGTTCTACCACCACCACTTCTTGTCCAGCCTTAACCAGCAGAGAGGCAATATGGTAGCCTGTAGCGCCCGCACCAACTACAATTGTGTACACTCAATTATCTCCTGAATTACTCATTGTTTTTGTCCTTTAGTGTTATTCAGCGAAGCTCTGATCGCAAGTCCTGAAGAAGTTTCCTGCTTGTTTATAAGTATTAATCAATTTAAAAGTTCACGGTCTTCTGTTTCATTAATGATAACTATCAAACGAAGATGGATTCTAGTTTTTCCTATTACTTTTGTCAACCCCCCGTACCTTTCATCTCTCTTTTCAAATCCTGTAACCATATCATTGATTTCAACTCACGTTCCAATATGCACCTGATATAACTTTGCATCTCTTGTTCTAACTCTAATTGCAATGTGGGCTTTAGTCTCACCCGTTTCGCTGTAGCATAATCACAATTTTGCCATAACCGTAATACCTTCAACGCATTTACAGAAATAGCCCTGTTCTCGAAATCATTTTCTCGACAACCGGGACATACGACCCCACCTAAACCAGGATTGAAATAATTCAGCACAGACCTGAGTACCGTATTACAGATAGTACAACGATATAATTGAGGACGATAGCCCAAATAATGAAGGAGGTTAAGTTCAAAGTAACGCAACAGTATTTCTTCATCATCATTTTTTTCATCTAGATGATGCAAGGTCTCTATCAGTAAATTAAATATACGTATATTCTCACTATTCTGTACTGTAAAAGAGTCAACGAGATCTAATACATAAAGGGCACAAGAAGTACGCCACAAATCAGTTTTTAACGCCGCAAAACCATCAATACACTGACTCTGTGTAACAATATCGAGATTACGCCCTTTGGCAAGCATTAGCAGACTATAGGTCAGTGGTTCTACATTACCCCCCAGTTTACTACCAGGTCGACACGCTCCCCTGGCAACCGTTCGCAACTTTCCGAACTCTGAGCTATAAATCGTGAGGATTTTATCAAATTCGCCAAATTTACTCTGCTTTAGGATAACAACATGAGCTTGATAACTTCGCGATGTTTTCATTCATTCTTTCTAGAATTCTCGCCTCTCTTCAATCGATTGTCCTAATGTCACATCGTCAGCATATTCCAGGTCAGCACCAAATGGTAAGCCACGAGCTAAACGGCTGATGCGAATGCCCAGTGGTATTATCAGTCTTCGAAGATACATGGCAGTGGTTTCCCCTTCCAAGTTTGGGTTAGTCGCTAGAATCACCTCTTCCACTACATCTCCCTCCAGACGAGATATTAATTCTTTTATCCTTAATTTTTCACTATCCATTCCCCGCGCTGGGTTAATTGATCCATGGATTACATGATAAACGCCATTATATTTCCCGGTACGTTCAAGAGGAGGAACGTCTGAAGGATGTTCTACAACACAGATCTTGGAGTGGTCACGTCCTCTATCCTGGCAGATAACACAAAGGTCCCTATCGGTGACACCAAAACACACAGGACAGAGGTGTATTTTTTCCATTAAAGATAGTATTGCCTCGGCCAAATCATGAGCGTCTTTATTCGGACTGCGTAACAGGTGATATGTCAATCTTTGAGCGCTTTTAGGTCCAATTCCGGGCAGCTTACTAAATTCCTCAACTAATCTTTCTAAAGGTCCTATAATAACCGCCATCTACTAGGTCAACCCCGGTATATTAAGTCCACCAGTCAAGCGACTGAGCTGTTTGCTAGCAACTTCTTGCGACTTTGCAACAGCCTCGTTAACAGCACTTACTATTAAATCTTGCAACATCTCAACATCTTCAGCATTAACCGCCTCGGGGAGTATTTCCACCGATAGAACATTCTGATGCCCGTTCATAACCACTTTTACAGCCCCTCCCCCACTGGTAGCCTCCACTGTAACATCCCCCAATTCTTCTTGTACTTTAGCCATTTTTTCCTGAAGTTGTCTCGCCTGACGTAGCATTGATTTATCCATCTCTTAACTCCGCTCCCATTTTTAATGCAGCTTTGACTACGGCACTCTGTCCCTTTGATGAAGACGTATTGCCGTCCTTCTTCTTATCAAACAAGATACATTTTATTTTATACGGTTGATTATAGACTTCTTCAAGCTTCTTCTCCACCAGATGCCTGTATTTCGGTTCTTCAATTTTATCTTTGTGGAAAGAATGATAAAAACCTAACTCCAGCGTGTTATCTTCTAAAGACACAAGCTCACAGGCGCTACGCAAGAAAGCATCTAGCGTTCCACTGGAACCTTCCCCTCGTAGAGCATGGATAAATTCTTTCCAGCGACTACGCACGTAATCAATATCTCGATTATTTTCTGTCACTTCGTAAATCCCAGTGCCTTCTTCGCCTTCCGACAATGAAGCCACTTTCGCAGTACGGCCAATCTCCTCCGAGGAATCTACAACCATCTCTGTGTCTCCGGCTTCTGCCACATCTTTTAACATTTCTGTTTGAGTGGTGTTACTACTACTGTCTGTATTCTCTTTTTGAGTAGCTTGATTTAACTGCTGACCAGAATAAGCAGTTTTCCCTTTGACTCCAGCCTTAGAGGATTGTACTGTCTTATCTCTTGAATCAACAGCTTTAATATCTCTCAAGGATTCTGTCGCTCCTTCTTCTCTTGAGTCAAGGGGAGCTAACACGCTTTCGACGAAAGCCAATTCTAATGGCAGAATAGAATAACCATCCCAGTGAAAATCCATAGTCGAGAAGAGTTTTATTACCCTGAGCAAGTACTCAAGGTCAACATTAGCCACAACCTCTTTCATCGCCGCCAAATCTTCATTAGTGACATCCAATGCCTCATAACATTGACATCTGACCATCAGTAGACCACGGAGATATTGAACCAATCCCTGATTATACTGGCGAAGGTCAATGCCATCACTATCAACACTACATATGGTTTTAAGACCAGCCGAAATATCTCTGTCAATGATGTGTCCTGCCAACTGGATTATCCGGGGATCATCACTAATACCAAGTGCTGTTTGAACCTGATCCCAATCAATTTTGCTTCCATGGTAAGAAAACAATTGCTGTATCATGTTTTCAGCATCGCGAAGGCTCCCAGTTGCAGCGCGTGAAATAAGCTTCAATGAATCAGCCCCAATTTGGAGTCCTTCCACCTGACACAGCAATTCCAGCTTGCTAACTATTGCCGACTGAGACAAGCGACGGAAATTAAATCTCTGGCAACGTGATATAACAGTGGGCAATACTTTCTGAGGCTCGGTTGTAGCTAAAATAAAAATCACCTGTGGTGGTGGTTCTTCAAGCGTTTTTAATAAAGCATTAGAGGCAGCCTCCGTCAACATGTGAACTTCATCTATTATATACACCTTGTATCGAGCGCTGCCTGGTGCGTAGTTTACCTTCTCTCTGAGACTACGTACTTCATCTATCCCTCTGTTACTGGCCGCATCTATCTCTATAATATCCAGGGATTTGCCATCAGTGATTGACTTACACATTTGGCATTCATTGCATGGTTCACCCTGAACTTGATTAAGGCAATTGACTGCCTTAGCTAATATTCTACCGGTGCTAGTCTTACCCGTACCCCGAGGACCACAAAAGAGATAGGCATGAGCCACCTTGCCTTTCTCTACTGCATACCGCAAAGTCTGAACTACAGGCTCTTGCCCCACTACATCAGCTAATCTCTGCGGACGCCACTTTCGGTAAAAAACCTCTGTTGCCATATTAATTACAACGCTTATTATACTCCTGCTCCAGGATACTCTAAAACACTTTATCCAAGTATAACCTCAACCGGTTTTCACGATTGAAATTACACTACTGTAGTCATTCCCCAGGTTCTCAATAGCTTGTTCCAAAATAGGCTTGAGATCCTCGGGAGCACTATATAAAGCTGCCTGTAGTATATGTAAGGTCTCCTCACGGCTTTGGTCCAATATTCCTTCTAAATCCACAGCACTTTTATCATCGCCAGAGGCTCTTATTTCCACGGATTCAGGTGATTCAGCTGTGACAAACACGTTAGCACTTTCTCCCTGCATAACAGGGGAATCCCATAACTCATTTACACTATCTATATGAGCAGCTATTTGTGTCGTTAAGGTAGAAAGCATATCTCTTTCACCTTGTAAGGCCATCTCTACCATCTCATCTGCCCTGCGCTCAGCAAACTGAACGTGAATCATAGCCTTGTCTATCTCCGAGAAAGCCACAATTAACCTTAAATGTTCTCCAGCCAGTTTGATTGGATAAAGAGCTTCATCAGGTAATGCATTTGCTGAGGCTAAAAAAGCTCCGCCACCAACGAGGAAAACAACCATGACACTGGCTATAGCTATAGTTAATCGTTTGTAGCAACTAAAAAACCACGTTGCCTTCTGTTCTTTTTGACGTATCTTCTCTACCCTCATCTGAAGATGAGAATGAACGCTGGCTTTATAACGATAATCAGGATGAATATTTAATGATGTCTGCCTAAGAGCAAGGCTCGTTCTAAGCAAAGGTTCCAGTTCCGCTACGTGACCAGGATATGCCCCAAGGCAATCCTCAATATTTGCGCCCTCAAACATACGCTCAAGGCAACTATCAAAGATTTCTTCTTCCTTTCGAGTCATTTTCATTCGGCCACCAGTAGCATTTTTTTCAACGCCATAATGCCATTATATTGTAACGCCTTCACTGTTCCTTCATTTTTACCGAGAGTCCTAGCCGCTTCTGCAATAGATAGCTGAGCACCAAAGCGAAGTGAAATCACATCCCTTTGGGCCGGAGTCAGTCTATTGATACCATTAATCATCCTCTCGATTTCGAGTTCATTCTCCGCTGTGGATGCAGGATCAGATTTGCCAATCAATATATTATCGTCTTCCAAGGGCACCTTCTCCACCTTGCTGTGTTTCCTGAAATAATCAACCACCTGGTTATGCGCTATACGATATAACCATGCAGCAAATGGAGAGCCACGCCATTTATAAGAGCCAATCGCTTCTAAAGCCCTGATAAATACCTCCTGGGTCAAATCCTCTGTTTCAGTCCTATTTCCCAATCGAAAATAAACGTATCGATAGATTCTATCGAAATGTTTTTCATAAAGCTGCGCAAAGGCATTTCTATCCCCTTTTACTGCTTTCTCAACAATATCCTGCTCAATAGACATCTTAACGACGCCTATTATATAGGAAAACGAAAAGATCAGGAGAAAGGTTTACACTAATACCAAAATAACAGCTTTTCTGCTTTTTACGTTAGCAGTTATCAGCTAGCGCAAGTATTGAGTAACCCTTCCGATAGGTAAGTGCTTCAAGCAACCCTTATAAATATAACCAGAATTCTTTAGTCTACCCTTTATTGACTTGCTGTTCGGCCCAGTTCCCTACCCAGGGCAATTTCCACATCACACCTGAGTATGCCCGAATCATAAGAATAATCCACAAAACGACCATTAGAATCCAAACCAGCGGGACCAGAATCCATCCAATGATGGGAATAAAGGATAAAACAATTTGGACCACGGTTAATATACCAAATGTTACGATAGACTGTAGCGCATGGAACTTAACAAATTTACTCTCTTTCTCAATTATCAGAAATACTATACCCGATATCCATAGCGCTACATAGCAGAGCAACCCCGCTACATTAGGTGACAACCCCGTACTACCTTTTGAAGAAGACATTTTCCACCTCCTGTTAATTACTCTTATAGCATCTTACATCATAGACTTCAATTTTTGCAATAGTCAACAATATTCCAACCAAGATAGGGATAATAAGCGCAAAGACATAAATCTTCGCAGTTAGAAGGCAAACAATAGCTCACAGAACTATAAACCTTTGCCAGCAACATAATTAGCAAGGTCAGCAATACGACAACTATAGCCCCATTCATTGTCATACCAGGCGAGAACCTTAACCATAGTGTTATCTATAACCATTGTAGTCAAAGCATCAAAAATAGAGCTAGCTGGATTGCCTTTGAAGTCCATACTCACCAGTGGTTCATCGGAATAGGCTAATATCCCTTTCAGTTCCCCTTCTGCAGCTTTACGAAAAGCCTCATTAACTTCACTAGAGTCTACTGCTCTATTCAAATTAGCTACGAAATCAACCACAGAAACACTAGAGGTAGGCACTCGCATGGCGATTCCGTCCAGTTTTCCTTGCAATGCAGGAATAACCACGCCAACAATACGAGCAGCCCCTGTGGTCGTAGGAATAATATTCATGGCGGCAGCGCGCGCGCGGCGAAGATCTTTATGAAATACATCCAGAATCTTCTGGTCATTTGTATAAGAATGAACGGTAGTCATAAAACCACGAACGACACCAAAATTCTGGTGAAGAACCTTGACCACTGGAGCAATGCAATTAGTGGTACATGATGCATTAGATATGATGTTATGCTTTGCAGGATCATATTTATCCTCATTGACACCAAGAACGATAGTAATATCTTCATCACGAGCCGGCGCAGAGATAATTACTTTTTTAGCACCACCTTGAAGATGAGCTGCTGCTTTGCTCGCCTGAGTAAAAAGCCCAGTAGATTCAATTACGATGTCCACTCCAAAATCGCTCCAGGGTATCTTTGCTGGGTCACGCTCAGCTAAAACTCTTATCTGTCTATCATCAATTACTATCGAAGTTCCTTTAGCCTCGATTTTACCCGGATAAATGCCATAATTACTATCATATTTTAGAAGGTGCGCATTAGTCCTGGCATCGGTAAGGTCATTAACCGCTACTACTTCCAATTCCGCTCTATGTCGCTGATTCACCGCCCTGAAAGACAACCTGCCGATTCGTCCAAAACCATTAATACCTATTTTCGCTACCATTTCTATGTCTCCTTCAACAGTTAATTTCTACCACTATTCCATTCAAGTTTATGCCAAATAGAAATAAGCTAATTTTTTTTCAAATATACGTAAACGCCTTCTTGCTCAATCCTCCCTATCTCCCCTTCAGAATCCAATAATTTCAGATGCGCCATAGTATGTAACATGGCTAATCGCCTGTCCAACGGCGTCAAATCACTAAATTTTTCGACCATTACCTTACCATTCCAGGGAATTTCAACAGCTATTTGATAGGCTGTTTTCAACCCTTCATTCAGAACCTTCAAAATATCTTTTCTTCTCAGCTCCTGACGCCGCAGTATTTCAGCAGCCCTCATCTTCAAACTATTAAACACAGATCCATGTCCCGGAAAAACAAAGTTGATTTTCTTCGTTCCCAGCTTGTTCAGAGATTTAATGTAGTCATCAAGGGGATTATCTCCCGACTGCAGATGAAGACCGATGTGAGGTACAGTCTGGGATAGAACATGATCTCCCGTAAATAACCATTTTTTATCAGCTTCATAAAGACATATGTGCCCCGGCGAGTGTCCTGGCGTACACAATATCTCAAATTCAAAGGTGCCATTAGAAATTTTATCACCTTCGTCCAGTATAATCTCAGGTTGACAAGAAAATACAAATTTTCGCATCCATAAGGAGGCATTCTGCATATCAGTCAACTCTTCTTTGGGCACTCCATTCTTGTTGAGTTCCTCGGACATCTTATTGAGCAATGCCGCAGATGTCTCATACCTTGAGCCAATAAGCTCGGCTTCCAAACTATGCATGGCTACTTTAGCGCCACAAAGATCTTTTAATTTTCCAGCCAGCCCATAGTGGTCAGGATGAGTATGCGTAATCACAATCCAATTAATATCCTGGAACTTAAGTGAGTCCATTCTCATTCCTTCCCGAAAAGCCCAAAGGGCGCCTGGCCAGTCCCAGCCACTATCAACCAGGATATTTCCTTTTTCCCCTTCAATTACATACGCATTGGTATAGCCCTCGATGTTTTGTGGGAATGGAAGCCTTATTTGATAAACCCCAGCTACTAATCGCATACTTCGTCACCCAAGGTTATAAAAGGCCTCTTTTCCAGCGTAACGGGCGATATCTCCCAGTTCATTCTCTATTTCAAGCAGCCTATTATATTTAGCAAGTCTCTCACTACGACAAGGAGCTCCAGCCTTGATAAATCCTGCGTCAACAGCAACAGCCAAATCAGCTATGGTAGTGTCCCCTGTCTCACCAGATCGATGGCTGATAACGCTTGTCCATTTCGCCTTACCTGCTCTCTTAATAACCGCTAGAGTTTCACTTAGCGTACCAATCTGGTTCAGCTTGATAAGAATTGAGTTGGAGCTTTTTTCTTTAATCCCTTTCTCGATACGTTTTATATTAGTCACATAAAGGTCATCACCTACGAGTTGAACTTTCTTTCCTATTTTGGCTTCAAGTAATGCCCAACCCTGCCAATCGTCTTCCGCCAGCCCGTCTTCGATACTGATGATAGGATATTTTGAAGTCCACTCAGTATAATAATCCACCATCTCTTCAGAGCTAAGACTAACTCCTTCTATGGCCAAAACATATTTACCGTCTTCATAGAAACTGCTGGAGGCCGGATCAAGGGCAAGAAAACAGTCTCCACCTGCTTTATAGCCAGCCTTATCAATAGCCGCCAGTATCAGCTCTAAAGCCTCCTTATTGGAAGATAATACAGGAGCAAAGCCCCCCTCATCACCAACGTTAGTATTTAATCCTTTATCTTTAAGTACTTTATACAAAGAATGATAAATACCACTACACATCTGAACAGCCATAGAAAAACTGGAGGCTCCCACAGGCATTACCATAAACTCCTGAAAATCCGCGGAATTAAGTGCATGTTTGCCACCATTTAATATATTCATCATAGGGACTGGTAATAAATTTGCCTCTGCACCTCCTAGATATCGATATAAGGGCAAGCCAAGGAAGTTAGCCCCAGCCCTAGCTACAGCCAGAGATACTCCAAGAATTGCGTTGGCTCCAAGTCGGCTTTTATTTTCCGTACCATCCAATTCTATTAGCTTTCTATCTAATAGCTCTTGTTCTAGAGCCGACATGCCCATTACTGCCGAAGCTATATCACCATTCACATGTTCAATGGCCTTCAATACGCCAAGTCCCTCATATCTGTGCTTGTCGCCGTCACGTAATTCCACAGCCTCATATTTTCCAGTGCTTGCCCCTGAAGGGACAGCTGCCATTCCAACGGTGCCATCAAACAATGTGACCTTTACCTTCACAGTAGGATTACCTCTGGAATCAAGGATTTCCAACCCCTGGACCTTTTCAATCGCTGCTAGCTGTATAACCATTATTAAACTCCCAATATCTATAATTATTGCAGGTACTTTAGTTTATCTGGTATGAGATAGTTAACTATGTTGAATTCCTTATGCGGATGAGTTGTTTGCATTCTAAAGCAATATAAGCTGCAACTCTTACATAATAGTAACAGGTAAAACTTTTTAGTAAAAGACGAGTTTTGATAAGTTTCTAATACCTCCTAAAATATTAATACTATTTTCTGGACTGCAATTCAGTTACTGCATTTCTAGCTTTCTCCAACGCCTGTCGTGCGCTTCTGATAAAGAAAACATCCGCATTCTCAATAGTATTCAGTCTGAATCCCTTCTCAATCGCCCATCCAATAGTATCGAATGTCGTAAACATCCCGACTGGCTTACCCCATTTTTGGGCAGCCTTCAATACAATATCAAATTTCTCCCGGTATGTTGGTTCATCCCATTTCGGGGGACTGCCAAACCCCATACTTACTGATAGATCTCTCGGGCCGATATAACATGCGTCTATTCCTTTTACCGAAAGAATCTGGTCTATATTGCTCACAGCCTTCTCTGTCTCTATCTGAACTATTACGAGTAGCTCATCATTTGCAGTCTTAACATAGGTCGGATCAAACCATGCCGCTCTTCTGGGGCCACAGCCTCTAATGCCCTCAGGAGGATATTTACAAGCACTTACCGCATTTTCTGCCTCTTCCTTGGTATTGACCCAGGGAATAAGAACACCATGCGCCCCCAAATCCAGAACACGTTTAATGACTACAGGCTCATTCCATTGAACCCTGACAATTGGTGTACAACTGGTCCCGTTCATCGACTGCATCATCATTTGCATTGTTTCGAAGCTCAGTGGGCCATGCTCCCCATCTATAACCACCCAATCAAAACCTAACCGGGACAACCATTCTGTAACATCGGGATGACCAAGGCCTACAAATCCTCCAATGGTAACTTCTCCATTCTTCAATTTTTCCTTAAGTATATTTTTCATCACCTAATGCCTCCTTATATTTGTTTTTTCCGTTAATAACACGAGGTATTATTTTATTAAGCAATCCGAGTTAGATATTATACAATCCGGTTGGCAAAATGTAAGACTCCTTTCTATAGCCACGCTCCCCGTAATGTAACCCTCAATTAAATCTGTTCATTGCAATCTCTATTCCGTCTGTAAGGCAACAATCAATAGCCTCAGCCACTCTGATAACTACTGTTTCAACCATCTCTTGCTCATGTGCGAGAAAGTCGCCAAGTACATAATTTACGATGACATCTCGGTCAGCACCAAATATCTCCTCTTGAGGATGCCCAATACCAACTCTAATCCGTATAAAATCTTCACTCCCCAAAACAGAGGTTATGGATCGCATTCCATTATGCCCCCCCGTACCTCCAGTTGGACGTAACCGAATCTTGCCCAAAGGCAAATTCATATCATCACAAATTACCACAAGATCATTTCGTGAGATTCCGTATTTATCCATCAAACAATCTATGGCTATACCACTAAGATTGATAAAGGTCTCCGGCTTAGCCAACAATACATTGTGACCCCCTAGTTCACCAACACCTATTCTTGCCTGGCATTTTCGCTTCGTAAATCGTATAGAATGCAGCCTGGCAAGAGAATTGAGACATCGAAATCCAATGTTGTGACGATTACAATCATACATTTTACCAGGATTACCCAAACCAACAATCAGTTTCACTAACATCAGTATTCTTTCTTGATATATTATATTCTAAAACAAGTTATCCTTTCGATGGAATTATGAAAGGATACAATTACTACCCGCTATGGGCAACACCTCTAATGGCAATAATTCTTGCCCTAATAATGAGCAACTTTTACCCTTCCCGTAACTCTATCGACTATAAGAATCCTTTATCTGTAGCTATAGCAGTCGCAGTACAAAATAATAAACTCCTATTTATCAAAAGAGCACTGGCTTCCAAAAAGGCTAAGTATATTGAGCCAATAGTTCGTAAAATTCAGTTTCGTCAATCATCTTCACCTCTAACCTTTGGGCTTTGGCTAATTTGGAGCCAGCTTTAGCACCAACCACCACATAAGACGTATTCCTGGTCACATCTGAGGCAACTTCCCCCCCAAGAGCTCGTATCCGCGCTTCCGTTTCATAGCGAGTTGAATGCTCCAATTTTCCTGTAAGTACAAACTCTAATCCCACCAGAGGTAATTCCTCGGAATAATTAATCTCGGTACATTCTTTTTCCAATAGCACTTTTGCTTTACGTAACTTGCCAATTATGTTTTTGTTTCCATCTTGTCTAAAGAATGCAATCACGCTATCAGCAATCTTAGGCCCAACGGAAGGAATAGCCAGTAATTCCTCTTTGCTAGCATTAGCTAAATTATTAATACCACAGAATTTTTCCGCCAACAACTCTGCATATTCTTCCCCAACATGAAAAATACCCAGAGCAAAAATAACCTTTGCCAGCGGTCTATTTTTGCTTTGTTCAATTGAATTAAGCACATTTGCCACGCTTTTATCCGCCATTTTTTCCAGACTTAAAAGCTGCTCCCTGCTAAGTTCATACAAATCCGCAACGTCTTCTACCAAGCCAGCTTTAAATAATGCCTGACATAAACTATCCCCTACGCCCTCGATATCCATAGCATCACGGCTAACGAAATGCTTTATTCGTTCCAGTGATTGAGAAGAGCAGGCAGTATTGGTACACCTATGCATAGCTTCATCATCTGGTTTTATCACTTCAGCACCACAAACAGGACAACGACCAGGCATAGAGAAAGCTACCTCGCCCCCTGTACGCCGACTCAATATGGGCCCTAATATCTCAGGTATAACTTCTCCCGCTCGCTGTATAGTAATCCAATCTCCAATACGAATATCCTTGCGGTGAATGTCTTCTTCATTATGTAATGCCGCCCGACTAATAACCACTCCTCCTACCTTCACCGGTTGTAACATCGCAACAGGAGTCAATCTTCCAGTTCGTCCCACATTGATTTCAATATCAAGAAGTCGTGTAACTCCCTGGATTGCAGGAAATTTGTATGCTATTGCCCATCTTGGTTCACGAGCCATATTTCCCAGCTTCCGCTGATACACTATGGAATTCATCTTAATCACCATACCATCAGCTTCATAACCCCATTCATTACGAACTGCAACCCAGTTTTGATAATATTCCTCTACTTCATTAACCCCGTGACAGAGAGCGATATCAGTATTTATCTTAAAACCTAGAGTCTTCAGCCACTGCATTATCTCCCAATGAGAGTCAGGTACTACCCCGCATTCCACAGGACCCAACCCATAAACAAATATGTCCAGAGGACGACGAGCAGTTACCCTGGAGTCAAGTTGTCTCACAGAACCAGCGGCAGCATTCCGGGGATTGGCAAAAAATGGAAGACCTCTCTTTTCCCTTTCTTCATTGAGCCAACTAAAGCCAGCTTTAGAAAGATAGACCTCCCCTCTAACCTCAAATCTAGAAGGTGCCTTTTCAGAAACAGATAGAGGGATACTTCGAATGGTCCTCAAATTCTGAGTGATGTTTTCCCCTCGATAGCCATCGCCACGAGTCGCTCCAGTAACAAAGAAGCCATTAATATAGGTCAGCGCTACCGCCAATCCATCTATCTTAGGCTCACAGACAAGGTCAAAATCATCTACTCCAAGCAAGCTGACAGTTCGCTTGTACCAGGCCTTCAAATCATCGCACGAAAAGGCATTAGCCAAGCTTAGCAGAGGCTCAGTATGCTCAACGACACCATAGGCCTCCATAGGGGGGGCTCCCACTCTCTGCGTTGGTGAGTCGGGAGAGATAAGTTCAGGATACTTAGCCTCAAGTTGTCTGAGTTGAAGCATCAGTTCATCATATTCAGTATCACTTAGCTCCGGACTATCCATCACATAGTAGCAATAGTTATGATGATTAATTTGCTTCCGCAAGGTTAAAACCCGTTGTCCTGCTTTACCGATATCTTCCATATCTAGTTTTTACCTGTTCAGAAGTATAACATGGTATAAATAAGTGCCAAGAATAAATATACCCTGTACAACTAGCTATTTAAAACAATAAATACCAGCTAACTTCAAGAGAATCAAGGCTGTGAAAGTATGCAATCATTATTCACATGATATTAGTAAGCAGATATATTAGCTATATCTATCACTAACATATTCCAAACAGAGCACTGTTAATTTCCTAAGAGCAATCTTGTAAAACAACAGAGTTCATACGACATATACATCATATCTGGTATAATCGAGAGGGTAATAAGGACAGTCTGTCTCATATTATTTTGCCAAACCGGATATGATGAGAGAGATGTCTGAGCTGGCCCTGAAACAAGAAGCGGGGCTTACTAAAAGGAGGAGCCGAATATGGCGATAAAACCCATTATAATTAAATTTTTCGCCCCAGTTATCGATGTCACCGTCAATGCCTTGATGGATGCCATAGACCAGAAAATGAAGCAAGGAATAAGAGACTTCACTATCCTAATCTCTTCGCCAGGCGGCTCCGTTGTGCATGGTTTAAGTACTTATAACTACCTGAAGGGTTTGCCCGCCAATATAATTACACATAACTTTGGCAGTGTTGATTCTATAGGCATTGTCCTATACTGTGCTGGAGCCAAGAGGCTATCAGTGCCACAGGCCAGGTTCCTGCTCCATGGTGTCAATGCCCAATTCACCGGCAATCATAGCCTGGAGGAAAAACAGCTTGAGGAAAGGCTAAAAGGATTAAAGATAGACATAGAGAACATAGCAAAGGTGATTGCCGTAAATACGGGCAAAAGCGTAGAATTTGTAACAGATGCCATGATTGAGAGAACAACCCTGAATCCCGAGGAGGCAAAATCATGGGGGCTGGTAAATGAAATCAAATCGCAGTTATTTGAGGCAGGAAGCGAGGTTATTTCTATACAGGCCCAGCAACAACCGAAACCACCACTGCAGCCGAAGCAACAAACTTAGCCCTGCCTGGATAAATATGGTGGTCGGAGGAGTTTATAAGATACTATGATGAGACGTTTTATAAAGATAGTGGCTGTCATGCTAATAACCACTATGTTAATGTTGTTTTCCGCCACCACGGTTCTGGCATTCGATACACGCAGTGACGACACAGTCCATATCCCTGACGGAGAAGTAATCAACGATGATCTCTACACCGGCGCAAATATTATCACTATCGATGGCACTATTAATGGTGATGTCTGGGCTGCTGCGAGAATTATCTCTATTGGTGGAATAGTTAATAACAGCGTTATGGCCATAGCTCAAACAATAAATATCTCCGGCGATATTGGCCACGCCGTACGGGTTGCAGGTGAAACTGTAAACATAAGCGGCAACATCGCAGGTGATTTATTTGTCGTTGGTAACGAAATAACCATAGCAGATAATGTCCATATCAAAGGCGATCTCCTTTTTGGCGCTGGAGTAATACGCATCAACGGAATTGTGGACGGGGATATCAAGGGCAGAGGTGGTGAAATCATCATAGGCTGCAAAGTAGGAGGAGATCTAAATCTTGAAGTTAGTGAACTGACCATACTCCCAACAGCGGATATCAAAGGCAGCCTGACCTATATAGGAGAGGAACGAGCAACTATTCAGCCCGGCGCTCAGATAAGTGGCATTACTACCCATAAGTTACCTGAGGCGAAGGAAGAGCAATCTGAAACATTTCTCCTTGCTCTATTGTCTAGTATCAAAACAAAATTCATTGGATTTTTAATGGCTCTGCTCGCAGGATTATTAATAATTCTAATTGCACCAAAACGATTGGCCTCTATTGCTGAGTCTATAAGCTCCAGACCAGGACCAAGTGCCGGCTGGGGAGCCATTGTGTTGCTAGTCACCCCCATAGCCGCCGTAATAATATGCATCACTATCATTGGACTCCCTGTTGGACTAATCGCTCTGGCCCTATGGGGTATTGCAATTTACCTCGCTCAAATCCCCGTTGGGTTATTCTTGGGACAATGGATTATTAGCCATTTCAGAGACGTAGAAGATAACAGAGGTATCATGATTGGAGCTCTAGCTACCGGTCTGATAATACTAAAACTTCTGAGTCTTATCCCTTATTTTGGATTTTTCATAGGACTGGCTGTAATACTATTCGGCCTGGGAGCGGTAATAGCCACCATCAGAAGACAAAAACCTGAGGCAAGCTAGCCATCTCTAAATCAGGCAGGAAAGCCAAAATGAGCACATGACAGTATCAGGCATTTCGTTATCAGGAAAATATAGGATTGATTAATACATCAATCATACCCGCAAATACTTTAAAGCATCTACATGTCTCTCAGGAAAGAAGAAGAAATAGAACAGAACCAGGAGAAGAGATTATTCATAAAATAACCGGCTTTCGTCTTACAGAAAGTTGCCCTGATACGTGCGCTCGCGCCGGTGAATTGCACACAGCCCATGGATTGGTATCCACCCCAGTATTTATGCCAGTGGGCACCCAAGCAACAGTTAAAACCCTGACCCCTCAAGAACTAAGAGATATCGGAATACAGATAATACTGGCTAATGCCTATCACCTTTATCTGAGACCAGGGACAGAGCAAATTCAAAGAATGGGTGGATTACACCATTTCATGGGATGGGACGGAGCTATGCTCACTGACAGTGGTGGCTACCAGATATTCAGTCTGGCTCGTCTGCGTGAAGTAAACGATGAAGGTGCCACCTTTCTATCCCATATCGACGGAAGTCAGCACCTTATTACACCGGAATCAGCCATAACAATCCAGGAATCAATTGGGGCAGACGTGATTATGGTTCTGGATGAATGCCCCTCATTCGAGGATAGTTTCAAGAAAGTTGAGCAAGCTATGCACAGGACACACAGGTGGGCTGATAGATGTCAACAAGCCCAAAAACGCAATGACCAGGAACTGTTTGCCATCATACAGGGTGGCACATTTCCCGAGTTGCGCCAACAATCAGCAACTTATCTCGCGTCGATGGGATTCACTGGATATGCAATTGGAGGGGTGAGCCTGGGGGAACCAAAGGAGCTAACCCGAACGATAGTTGGCGAAACCGCAGCTCTGCTCCCGGAAAACAAACCAAGGTACCTGATGGGAGTAGGTTCTCCTGAAGATATAGTCTATGCGGTAGACCAGGGAATAGACATGTTCGATAGTGTCCTCCCTACCCGAGTAGCTCGAAATGGTGCACTTTTTACATGGCAAGGAAGGTTCAATATCCGAAAGTCCTGCTATAGCAAAATTGAAGGCCCTTTTGACCCCACTTGCAATTGTTATACATGCCGTAACTTCTCTGCTGCTTATTTAAATCACCTGTTCAGATGTGAAGAACTTCTGGCATACAGACTAGCGACTATCCATAATCTCACTTTCATGAACACCCTGATGAACAAGATAAGAGATAGCATCGTTAATACTACATTCAGCTCATTTAAAAAAGATTTTCTGGCTAATTATAAAGGCACCGATGAAAAACTAAGGATATCTCAGAAGGAAAAATGGTTAGCTTCACAACAATTCAGCAAAGTAGATCGAGGTTAAAAAGCTGGTTATTACACTAAACAATTAGAGATGGAATCAGAGATGTTATTCAATAATTCACTTTGGATTGCTTTCATCATCGTCGACTTGAGCCTTGCACTAATTGCCTACCGCTTTTTTGGAAAATTTGGGCTCTATACCATCATAGTGGCCTCGGTCATTACCGCAAACATACAGGTGCTAAAGACTGTCCAACTATTCGGATCTGTAGCAACACTTGGTAACGTGCTCTACGGCAGCATCTTCTTCGCTACAGACATATTGAGTGAGGTCTATGGAAAGAAAGCAGCCAGACGTGCAGTATGGCTTGGCTTGATAGGCATGATACTCATGACTATCTGGATGCAAATCGGCTTGAAGTTCATTCCAGATATATCAGATTTTTCTCAAAGCTCTCTGTCAACAATATTCGAACCCATGCCAAGAGTCGCAGCTGGAAGTATGATTGCCTACGTCGTATCACAGCACCACGATATTTTCGCTTTCCATTTCTGGAAAAACAAAACAAAAGGCAGATTTCTATGGTTAAGAAATTGTGCATCCACTATGGTATCCCAAGCGATTGACAGCTTCATCTTCTGCTTTATTGCCCTATGGGGTTTATTTGATATTAACGTGTGGGTACAGATACTTGCAACGACTTACCTCTTGAAATGGTTCATCGCTGTTATGGATACTCCTTTTATCTACCTGGCTACCAGAATCAGCAAAACTGTAGTAGCCAGAGAGACATATATGACGTTGCTAGAATGAAACTGAGATATGACTGGCACAACAGGTCTCTCCAAGCTATTATCCTACACCGTTACAGTAGTTTTTCAATCAATTGTCTGATATCAACATTGTCCTGACGTGCTAAATGAATACTGGCAACACGTCTTCCTTTTGCACACAACGCCTGAAAATCCGCCGCAGCCTGAGCATCAACTACCACTCCAAAAGTATACGGTTTGCCAGGAATAAGCAGATCCTTTTCATGTCCCATAGTAATCTGTAAAAACAAACCATTGTTTTGCCCACCTTTATGCAGTTGCCCGGTAGAGTGTAGAAACCGGGGGCCATAACCAAGCGTAGTAGCAATGCAATATCTTTGTATTATCCTGCGCCTTAACTCTAATAAAGCCTCATCAACTTCAACCGTTTGGCGAATATAAGCCATAATAGCGAAATAACTGCCCTCTTCCAACTCAGCAAACAATTCCATTACAGAAACAGCCAAACTCGTTTCTGGAAGATTTCCTGTGTTGCCGTATTCTTCCAATATATGCTCCGTTAGCTCCTTACTCTTCTGCACATCGGGTTGGTCAAATGGATTTACATTAAGTATCGATCCAGCAACAGCAGTAGCAAATTCCCAACGGAAGAACTCTGCCCCCAGGTCATATTTATCTTGTATCTTCAAGGTCAATATTGGCTGCCCTGTAGATTTTATGTGGCCAACAGCCTCATCAACTATGGAATTATCGTCATTCTCCATACGCAAATGAATAAACAATCGATCATTACCGTAATACTTCGGATTCACCAGTGGCTCTGCAACAACCGGTATTATCCCTTTGCCTTCCTTGCCTGTACTTTCAGCAATAAGTTGCTCTATCCATAGTCCAAACCCGCTGATACTCGGGGACGTGACAAGAGTCAATTTATCCCTTCCGCTTAAGGCCATGGTACCAATAACAGCCCCAAGCCAGGCCCCAAGATTCTTATCAGCCTGTATTCCGGGTCCACATTCATTCTGCATGTACTTCGCCCGCTTAAGCAACGTCTCAATATCCACTCCAATTAATGCTGCAGGAACCAGACCATAATAAGACAGAACAGAATAACGTCCTCCCAGGTCAGGGGTGTTTAAAAATGTATGTAGAAACTGCTGTTCCCCGGCCATTAGTGCCAAAGGAGATCCTGGATCAGTTATCGCCACAAAATTCCGCCCTGCTTTATATTGCCCACTAACGGAATTCAGCAGTTTCCTGAAATATTGATAAAGTACTAAAGGCTCTGTAGTACTACCAGACTTAGAGGAAATCAGAAATAAGGTATGTTCTGGCTCTATCATCTCTGCTACTGCAATCACTGCCGCTGGCACTGTGGAATCCAATACGATAAGATTGAGATACTCCCCTGAAGTACCGAATGTCTGTCGCAACACTTCTGCCCCCAGACTACTGCCTCCCATACCAAGTAAAACTACAGTATGAAAACCTCTGTCACGAACGTCCCGAACAAAAGAGTACAAAGAAGGTATCTTCTCATACATCTGGTCAGCGACGGTAAGCCAGCCCAAACGATTTACAATTCCATTTGGGGCAGGTTTCCAGACAACATGGTTCCGCTCCCATATCTGCCCAATCAGATTGCTTTTATCGAAGCTGGTTAGAACCGATTCCAGCTCAGCACTATAGAAGTTAATACTGGCCACTTCAATTAGCTTGCCCCTTTTTAAGCAAACCACTTTTTTCAGTTATTCCAACCAATAACTTATCAAAGGATTCAATAAAAGCCCTGACCCCTTTATCCAACAGCATCCCAGTCACCGATTCCATATTTATTCCAGCCGCTTCAAGGTCTACAAAGGTACGCCTGGCCTCTGGAACATCTTCCTCCAGGGTAGCTCTAACTTTCCCATGATCAAGGAACGCGGTAATCGTATCGGGAGGCATAGTATTTATCGTATTCGGTCCGATAAGTGGCTCTACATATAAAAGATCGCTATAAGCAGGGTTCTTGGTACCTGTGCTTGCCCAGAGAGGCTTCTGTACACGAGCACCCTTCGCCTTCAGCCTGGCAAATCGTTCACTGCTGAAAGTATCTTTATGTGCTTGATTAAGCAGTTTCGCAGTAGCAACCCCTGCTTTGCCACGCAAGGGCCTCAATTGTTCCTGCCCCTGTTGAATATGCTCATCCAATAACATATCCACCGCTGTATCAATCCTACTGATGAACAAGGAAACGACAGAGGCTACTCTGGTTACATCAACATTCTTCTGAGTCAGTTCCTCCAGACCAGCAACATATGCATCTGCTGATTTTTGATAGTTATCGAGAGAGAACAATAGTGTGACATTGACATTAATGCCTTCGGCAACAAGGCGACGAATTGCAGGCACCCCTTCAACTGTGGCTGGGACCTTAATCATGATATTGGGCCGATTCAATGCAGCAAACAACCTTAACCCTTCTTCAATCGTGCCATCCGTATCATAAGCCAACTTGGGGTTGACCTCCAGGCTAACATAGCCATGCTCCCCTTTAGAATCTTCATACATCGGGCGTAATATGTCAGCAGCAGCTCCAATATCCTGTAAAATCAGGGCTTCATAAATCTCGCCTGTATCCTTATTCTCCCTGACTAAGGGCAACAACGATTCGTCATAATCACTATTCCCTGTTATCGCTTTTTCGAAAATGGTAGGATTTGAAGTTACCCCACTGATCCCCTGTTCAATATATCTCCGAAATTCACCAGAGCTGATTAGACCACGCCGAATATAATCAAGCCAGATATCCTGCCCCAGACGTTGAGCTTCTTTGATAGAGTTCATCTAATTTCTCCTTCCCTCTCTTCACTGATACATAAAGGACAAAGTCAAAAACATGAATGGAAATTCATTATTTTCCTCGCTTATCATTCCCGATGCAGAAGTCGCAGAACCTCATTTACCACCCGTTGAGCACTGAAGCCATATTTCTCATAAACCACTTCCCCTTTACCTGTGGCACCAAAACAAGACACACCAATAGCAATCCCATCGAGACCAACATATCGCTCCCATCCAGCTGCTGTACCAGCTTCCACAGATATGCGTGCACGCATATCGAGAGGCAAGACTTCATTACGGTAATCTTCAGGCTGAGCATCAAACAACTCCCACGATGGTAATGATACAACGCGAGCCATTATTCCCTTATCCTGCAATAAACGTCCAGCCTCAAGAGCAAGATGCAGTTCTGATCCAGTGCCGATAATTATAACATTGGGCTTTTTCGCTGCCTCCCAGACCACGTATCCCCCTCGTCTCAGGCCACTGGCGGAAGCCAGTGTTATGCGATCTAATACTGGAAGATCCTGGCGGCTGAATACTAAAGCAGTAGGACTTTCGCGATTTTCCATTGCCACTTTCCATGCCTCAACCGTCTCGGTAGCATCTGCAGGGCGAATAGTTGTCAGGTTTGGCATAGCTCTCAATCCCATGAGTTGTTCAACAGGTTCATGAGTAGGTCCATCCTCTCCAACAGCAATCGAATCATGGCTAAAAATGAATACCACTTGAAGTCCCATAAGTGCCGCCATACGCATTGAGGGACGCATGTAATCTGAGAAGGTGAAGAAAGTCGATGTAAAGGGGATCGCTCCTCCATGCAGAGCAATACCATTAGCGATAGCCCCCATCGCATGCTCTCTAACGCCAAAATGTATATTACGACCCGCATAATCCTGAAAGCCAAAATCTCCGCAATCCTCCAATCTAGCATTGACTGAAGGAGCAAGATCCGCAGAGCCCCCCATAAAGAAAGGGACCTTCTGTGCTATCTTGTTTATAACACGTCCTGAAGCTGTACGCGTAGCAATAGGTTTGTCACTTGCCTGAAACAGTGCATCCAATTCACTATCCCATCCCTGCGGTAATTCTTTACGGAGATCCTTCTCCAATTGCTCAGCTTCCAGTGGATAAGCTTTTCGATATTCGCCCAGCTTTTGCTCCCATTCTTGCTGCTGCCTCTTCCCCCGTTCCACTGCCTGCCGACAATGAGCCAAAACCTCGGGTGGAACAGTGAATGCTTCTTTGTGTGTCCATCCAAGCTTCTCCTTGGTCAAACGTATTTCTTCTTCTCCCAGTGGTGTCCCATGGGTTGAAGCACTGCCTTCCTTGTTGGGACTGCCATAAGCAATGATAGTCTTACATATTATCAGGCTGGGACGGCTATCATCTGTCTGGGCCATCCGTATAGCCCCATCTACAGCGGCTATATCCATACCATCTACTGAAATAACCTGCCAACCATAAGCTTCAAAACGCTGACCAACGTTTTCAGCGAATGCAATATCAGTATGCCCTTCGATAGAGATATCATTATCATCATAGAGACAAATTAGTTTACCCAACCTAAGCGTCCCAGCCAGCGAGGCTGCTTCAGAGGTAATGCCTTCCATCATGCCTCCATCTGACTCGATCACATATGTAAAATGATTGAATATTTCATGCCCAGGTCGATTATAACGAGCTGCTACCCATTTCTCAGCCACAGCCATACCTACAGCCATAGCAAACCCCTGCCCTAATGGCCCCGTGGTCGCCTCCACCCCTGGCGTAAGCTTGTATTCAGGATGCCCACCCCCCTTACTCCCCCATTGCCGAAATTGCTTGATATCGTCCAGTGAGATATCATATCCCGTCAAATAGAGCAAGGGGTACAACATGGCAGATAAATGACCAACTGACAACACGAACCGGTCGCGATCAGGCCAGTCAACATCATGCGGATTATGTTTGAGGAACCTATCCCACAACACATAAGCCATAGGCGCTTGCCCTAATGGCGCTCCTGGATGGCCTGAGTTTGCCTTCTGCACGGCATCCACCGCCAGAAAACGAATAGTATTGATGCATTGATTATCAGTAGCTGTCATACTCCTATTTTCCTCCTTTGTTCCAGTCTGATTAATACCAATCGACAAGAGATGAGGAGCCCAAAATAATATGAAGGCTGAACTTGCTTAAAACAGGCTATGCTAACAATAGAATACTGCATCCCACAAAATAGCATATCCACCTTCTGTAATAATATCATTTTAACCACAAATATCTCCATAGTCTGGCTTAATAAATTTCTTTAATATTTAATAACAACAACGCATTAAAAAATATTTTCGCCGGCCAGATATTATAGTTACTATTGTATTACTCCAAATATTGATGGAAATACGTATTTATAATTCCGGTTACCATGAGCTATAATCTAATATGTTAAATGCCCATCCAGGGGAATAGAGAAATGAAAGTAAGTACAGTAGATGAATTAAGAAGATTAGACAGAGAGGCCATAAATACTTTCAATATTCCTGAGGACATACTGATGGAGAATGCAGGGCTGTCAGTATACTTCACAATTCTGAAAGAATTCGGCGTGGAGAACAGGAAATTCTCCGTTTTTTGTGGAGGAGGAAATAACGGGGGTGATGGATTAGTCGTCGCCCGAAAACTTCATTCCAGTGGCGGAATAGTAAGAGTTTTCCTATTGGAAGACGAGTCCAAATTCAAAGGTGCCGCAAAAAAAAATCTCCAGATATTATCAAAAATGCCAATAGAGATCTGCAAGATTGACTCAATTAAAGATGTGAAATCCACCGTAGATGACTCAGACGCTATCGTTGACGCTATTCTGGGCATAGGATTGACAAGAGATATCAGCGGCTTATGCCAAGATGTAATTCAGGTGATAAACGAGAGCCTTAAGACAGTGTTTAGTATCGATATTCCGTCAGGAATAAGCGGTGATACGGGAGCGATAAAGGGCACAGCGATAAAGGCAGATTACACCGTGACGTTTGGACTCCCTAAAATAGGAAATATTCTCTATCCTGGATATGGACATTGTGGGAAACTATATGTATCACACATCTCTTTCCCTCCAATACTTTACAGTTCCGATTCCATAAAGATAGAGATAAGCAGTCTTTCGGAACTTACCAGAAGAAACAGTACCGCTCACAAAGGAGATTTCGCAGAGGTATTATTTATCGCCGGGGCAGCAGGATATTATGGTGCGCCATATTTCTCGGCTTTATCATTCCTAAAAGCTGGAGGGGGCTACTCCCGCCTGGCTGCTCCCGTATCCATTTCACCATTCCTGGCAAGCAAAGGAAGCGAAATCGTTTTCGTCCCTCAAACTGAAACACCTTCAGGAAGTATTTCGCTAGAAAACAAAGACAGACTGCTTGAACTTGCTGAGAATATGGACATGGTTGTTATAGGACCAGGCCTTTCTCTTAATGAAGAAACTCAACAACTTGTACGAGAGCTAACACCTCTAATTAGTAAGCCCCTGCTCATAGATGGTGATGGGCTTACTGCTATCTCAAAGGAAATGAATTTGATAAAAAATAGAAAGGCTGAAACCATTCTTACCCCCCACATGGGCGAGATGGCAAGAATCGCCAGAATGCAGACAAAAGAAATAAATGAAAACAAAATAGGGGTCTTGCAGCAGATGGCAAGAGAACTCAACGCCACGATAGTATTAAAAGGAGCCCATTCACTCATCGGGTACCCCGATGAAACAGTTAATATCAATATGAGTGGAAACTCCGGCATGGCAACCGCTGGAAGTGGTGATGTCCTGACAGGAACCATTGCCGGAATGTTCGGACTGGGATTGTCTCTCAGAAATGCTGTAAGAATGGGTGTGTTTATGCATGGGCTCTCCGGTGACCTATCTGCAACCGATAAAGGAGAGGATGGTATAACAGCTCAGGATATAATGGACTATCTCCCAATCAGTATAAAATACTACAGGGAAAATTATCCAAATATCTCACAAAACTCCTACAACAGTATTTTTATGATATAGATTCGAAATCAAAAAAGTGCTAACTGAATATTACTCAATATCAGCAATGCCAGTCAGTAAAAAAGGTGGAATCAATTCCCAAAAGACCAGAGTATCTAAAGAATTAAAAACTACAATGAAGAGGCTAACGAAGTCCTTGTTTTGCTCAATAGAGGCAAAGTACAAGGCACAGGGGTTCCATAATCCTTGTAGACAGAGAGGATTGTATTAACAGATGACACAAACATTGCTTATAATTATTATAATCATTCTGGTTGCAATCATCTTCCTTGTTCTTATAAGAAGAGGAGTGAATCCAAGAGATATAGAAGGTGCTGTATTAAGTACCTGGAATAAGTTGGGTCTGGATGAAAAGATGGCAAAAGTGGCACTCCACGCACAAGACATCAGAGATAGCCACAGGTCAATTGAGCAGATGCTTCGCGTCCCAACTGAGCGCGCCGCGTTAGGTGAAATCAGCCTGGAAACAATACTTTCGGACCAGCTTCCACCCGACATGTTTGGCATCAGAAAATCAGTACTAGGGGGGAAATTCCCTGATGCATATATCCGCTCCACCGTTGGACTCATATGTATAGATTCAAAATTCCCTCTGGACAACTATCTAAAAATGATGGAGGTCGAAGAGCCAGCAACGAAAGAGCAGTTTAAGAATTACTTCCGAAGGGATATTCGAGGCCATCTGGATAAAATAGCCAGAGACTACGTGTGCCCAGAGCATGGTTCAGCTGATTTTGCCTTCGCATATATCCCGTCTGAAGGTGTCTATTACTTTTTGGTCAACGAGGAATTCCAGATGTTACAAGACTTCACCAGGAGAGGAGTCCAGGTTACTTCACCTTTAACTCTTTCGCACAAAGTCGAGCTGATTAAAGCAGGAGTCCATTCCAAAAAACTTTCAGAGGAAGCGGAAAGTATAAGAATTGATCTCAACATAATTTCACAAAGATTCAATGAGATTGATGAGTTATGGAGGGTGTTTTATGGCACTCACCTGAGAAATGCAGTGGAGAAGGCAGAGGAACTGGATAGAGCTTATAAGAAGTTAAGAGATGAATTTGACAAGATATCAAGGATGTCACAGGACTGATATAATTGGAATATCCAGTCCGCTACAGGCAAACATTTGCTGCTTTCTCTACAACTAGTATGATTTGGCCGAAGATAGGAGAGATGTTAGTAGTGATAACGCACAGTAATTGTAAATAATATTATGATAGCTTTTGGGCCAGTTCCTTCGAGACGATTAGGACATAGTCTGGGAATAAATAATATCCCTCCAAAGATATGTTCATATGCCTGCGTTTACTGCCAACTTGGGAGAACAATAAAAATACAGCTTGCCCGTAGGGAGTTTTACAAACCTACTGACATAATAAAAGATATCGTGAATAAAGTAACAGAAGCCAGAGGGAAAAAGGAACCTATCGATTACTTAAGCTTCGTACCTGATGGAGAACCCACTTTGGATGTCAATTTAGGGAAAGAAATCGATCTGCTTAAACCCCTAGGAATAAAAATCGCTGTAATTTCAAATGCATCGCTTATAGCTGATAGTTTTGTTAGAGATGACCTGGCAAAAGCCGACTGGGTTTCCCTTAAGGTTGATGCCATGAGCGAAGAATGCTGGCGCCAGATTGACAGGCCACATGGGTCATTAAAACTAAAGGATATTCTAAAGGGCATAAGTACGTTTTCTAACATGTTCAAAGGAACACTGGTAACTGAAACAATGCTAATCAAAGGTGTAAACGATAGCCAAAATGAAATCAGTAAAATAGCTAGTTTTCTGATGGATATAAATCCAAATAAGGTATATATAGCAGTACCCACCAGGCCCCCAGCAGAAAAATGGGTTAAACCAGCTTGTGAACATAGTATCAATAGGGCTTATCAAATATTTACTGAAAAGCTAGATAAGGTGGAGTATCTGCTAGGTTACGAAGGAAATGCCTTCGCCTTTACTAGCAACGCCGAAGACGATTTACTTAGCATAACTTCAGTTCATCCCATGAGAGAGGATGCCATAAACGAGTTTCTATTGAAATCTAACACTGACTCTCATCTTATTAAGAGACTAATTACCGAAGGAAAATTGGTAGAGACTGAATACAACGGCAAGAAATTCTACACAAGAAGGTTATCAAGGCAAACCTAATGACACATTCTGCCATTCCCAGTTCGCTTTCTTGCTGTATAAGTATATACTTCAAAATCTAACAGTTCAGATTTCTCCACTTTGTACAATATTATGGCTCCTGCTCTCTGCTTTAAATCACAGTTTCTATATTAGCCGCTCTGGTATAATGTACGCATGAAATCTGGGCTGGTTTATGATCCGATCTACCTGGAGCATAACACAGGAGAGCACCCGGAAAATGCCAGTAGACTTATCTCCATAATGTCGCATTTAAAGCAAACTGGCATAGAGGAGTCCCTAACCATGCTTCAGCCACAGATCGCCTTAAAAGAAGACCTGGAGATGGTACACGATGAGAGATATATTGCCAAGATAAAATATACTGCAGAAAATGGCGGAGGCTGGCTGGATCCAGACACTTTTATATGTTCAAAATCATATGAAGCAGCTCTATATGCTGCTGGTGGACTGATAACCGCCCTGAAAGCAGTGTGGAATAATGAGGTTAACAATGCCTTCGCTCTGGTTAGACCTCCGGGTCATCACGCCGTCACAAATCATGCCATGGGATTTTGCCTGTTTAATAACATAGCAATCGCAGCAAAATTTGCACTTGCATACTTAGACGTTGAACGTATTCTCCTTGTTGACTTCGATGTTCATCACGGAAATGGAACCCAAGATACTTTTTACAATGATCCCAGGGTACTCTATTTTTCCACACATCAGTATCCCTTCTTCCCTGGTTCAGGAAGCGCCGACGAGATAGGAGAAGGAGAGGGAGTAGGGTTCACAGTAAATTTTCCGATGAGGGCTGGGTGGGGAGACCAAGAGTATTCCAGGATTTACAATGAAATTCTAATCCCAATAGCAAGAAGATTCCAACCACAGGTTATTCTGGTCTCCGCAGGATTTGATGCTCATTGGGCAGACAGACTAGCCATGATGCAAGCAACTATATCTGGGTTCGCTCATATAATAACTATACTCAAAGATTTAGCAACAGAACTATGTGATGGTCGGCTTATCTTCACTCTGGAAGGTGGCTACAATCTACAAGTAATTGCTTCTTCGGTAGAGTCTACTTTTAACATCCTTCTGGGCAACCCTAAAATAAACGACCCCTTAGGTAAAGCACCGTCAGAGAACCACGACGGATTTGAAGAGTCTCTCCTGAAGGTAAAGACGTTACATCACCTGGAGAGATAACATGACCTTAATTGTTCTGCCTTTCGCCTTCTTTAATAAATTGTTGCTATAGCGGTTACACCATTTTTCTACCAAAGGACAGCCCTGAAAACACCTTTCGCCATTCTTTTTTCTCCCAGACTGCCAATAGTGGCCCCGCTATTAACATCGAACTATAGGTGCCAGCAAGCAACCCTATGAGTAATACCAGCATAAAATTATGTATCGTTGTCCCACCAAAAAGAAAGAGAGCCAGGATAACGCAGATAGTAGTCAAAGAAGTATTCAGAGAGCGCCCCAGAGTTTCCAAAAGGCTGGAATTAACTACTACTGCAAAATCTAAGCTAATACCTTTGATTATATTTTCTCTAATGCGGTCAAAAACCACTACTGTATTGTTAATACTATAGCCCACTACTGTCAGTACACCAGTTAGGAACATGGCATCAATTTCCATACCTACTGTCTTACCCATGATAGAAAAGATTCCCGCTACGATAAGCACGTTATGAATCAATGCAATTATAGCGCATGCCCCCCACCTGAAAGGACTGGGCATTCGACGGAAAGCCCATGCAATATAAAATAACATAGCTATAGAAGCAATCATTACGGCGATGCCTGCACTAGTCGCTGTCTCGCCCGCGATAGAGGGGGAAATTGTATTATAGTCACGTACGACAACTTCAGTGCTTAACTCTTCTGATAACTTCGTGGTTAACTCCTCCCTCTCAGCAGGGGTTATCTCTTTCATGCGTAAGAGAAAATCCTCGTCGCTGCTTTGAATTATTGCCTCCAGGTGTCCAAACGTTGTTATCTCTTGCCGTAGTTCCTCTTGCTGAACCTGTGGATTGAAACGAAGAGTCATAGAAGTGCCACCGGTAAAATCAATCCCTGGCTGCAACCCAAAAACCACCAGCGAGACTATGGATATCCCCATCGCTATAGTGGATAGCAGAAAAAACCATTGCTTTCTTCCCATAAAGTCAATCATTTTTCAACTCCGTAAGCTTTTAAATCGGTAATTCTCTGGCTATTGACAATGAGACGAAGAAAGGTTCGAGTAATAACGATAGCAGTAAACATACTCAGTGCCACGCCAATAAATAGAGTTAGCGCAAAACCTCTGACCATAAAAGCACCGAAGGTACCACCCAACCAGAAAAGGACAATGCAAGCAATAAAAGTGGTTATATTACTATCTCGAATAGCTGTCCAGGCCCGGTTAAACCCAGCCTCCACAGCCATTTTCAGGTTATGGCCAGCACGCAACTCCTCTTTCATTCTCTCAAAAATGAGCACATTTGCATCCACAGCCATACCAAAAGATAAGATGGCAGCAGCAATTCCAGGCAAGGTTAATGTCAGGTTCGCAGAAAATATCTTAAAGATGGCTACTAATAACGTTCCATAAATAACAAGGCTCAAGCAAGCAATCAAACCAGGAAAACGATAGTAGAGAATCATAAACAGCAGCAGCAGAATCAAACCAATATTCGCCGCCAGTATGCTTTTCCTTACAGAATCGGCTCCCAGAGAGGCATCTACATCCCGCTGGTCAATAAGGTCTAATGGGAGATCCAGGGCACCGGAATTAAGCTTTATCGTCAGGCTTCCGGCCTCTTCAATAGTAAAGTCGCCCTCAATCCGCCCGGGAGTACCCGACGTTATCACACTCCGAACCACAGGCGTTGAAATAATATCCTTGTCGATGACAATAGCCAGGGGTCTATTCAGATTAGCTTCAGTTATCTTCTCAAAAAGATATGCTCCCTCGCTATCCCATTCAATAACAACCACCGGTCCTTGATAGGGGTCAATATCCTGATACGCCCGCTTTAGATATTCTCCAGTAAGAGCTTTTACTTTGCCATCCTTTCCCTCCGCTTCAGCGGGTTCCTCACTGAAAGTCCAGTAACCTTCCTCATCAAGCAAAGGTTCACCGTATTCATCCAGTTCCTGTTCTACAAAATAAAGCTGCCCTGTTTCACCTATAAGCTCAATCGCTCTGCCGATATCCTTCTCTCCAGGGAGTTGAACCAGTATTCGATCAACCCCCATTCTCTGGATTACTGGTTCTGTCGCCCCATATTCATTAACCCTTCGTTGAATCTTCTCAATCACTGCTGATAAGACAACTTCATCGCTCATATCAGGGTCTTTCTTCGACAAATCAGCCCGATAGAGCAACTGACTGCCACCACGGAGATCAAGTCCCAGGGTTAAACCATTAGAACCAAGTAGCTTTTCATTAAAAGGGACTATTTGCCATAATGACAGACCAAACAATACAATGATAAATATAAGCAGATAACGATTCTTCTTCAAATTACTATCTCGAACCACAGCGTTGTTTATTTAATTCCTTATCCGCCAACGCCAAGGCTTCCTCTTTATTATTTATCTCACCACTGGCCTGAGCCTCATGTAACATTTTCAGTAACTCTCCAAGCAACGGGCCAGAAGCCAAGCCAAATTTCTCCATGAGGTCATATCCATTTACAATCTTAATCGGCTGAATCTTGGTTTGTTGTTCTTCATATTCCTCCAGAATATAAGAAATCAATCGGCAATGTCGTCTCCATCCTTTCATAGTTGCCAGGGGCCCCAGGCAAGCCAGGTAATCAGCCAAAGTTAATAATAGAATATCAATTCCCGAATCTCCCCTATCGCGAAAATAGCGATAGATTGCCTTACTGGAGGGCAATCCCTCCGTTGCCATCTGAACAGGATGAAGATGATGCCCTACCATATCTTCTACAAGCTTCGTTTCACGCACGCTGAAGCGTAATCTTTCCATGATGTTTATTGCCAATTCCGCACCTTGATTGGCATGCCCCAAAAAACGCGCCCGGCCATTGTCAGCCAAGGTCTTTGTCCTCGGTTTAGCCACATCATGAAGAAAGGCTGCTATTTTGAGAAGAACTCTGTGATTGCTGCCCTTGGAAACCTCCTCGGCCAGGTGGTTCTCAATCTCCTCTGACCAGATAGTTGTAGACAACATCTCTCCGTTGCTATACTCCCAATCGCTTTCACGCATAACGAACTCAAGCGTTGCCACCGTCTGCAGAGAATGCTCAAAGATATCCCAGAAATGCACAGTAGGCTGCTCTACTCCCTTTGCATCTATCATCTCAGGTAGCAAAGCTGTTAACAGCCCCAGATTATCCAAACGGCGGAGATTATGCGATGCTCCGGGCAAATGAAGCAAGCGAAGCAGTTCTTCCCTAATCCTCTCACCAGCAACTTTGCTGACAGATTGTGAACACTCTCGAATAAGAAATTCAGTATGTTGATCTATCTCAAAATTAAGCTCAGCAGCCAGACGCACTGCCTTCAGTAACCTAACGGCATCATCCTCAAATGATTGATCACTTACCGCTCGTAACACTTTGTTTTGTATATCTTCTCTGCCAGCAAACGGATCGATGATCTTCATTGGGGATTCCACACTGAACCCATCGAGTTCGACAGCCATTGCATCGATGGTGAAGTCACGACGAGCAAGGTCTGATTCAATATCATCTGAAAAAGAGGAAAAATCCATATGCCATTGTCCCTCTTCCTCGACTATCACAACTCTGCCTATGTTGTTTGCCCTGTCTAGTACTATAAACTTTCCACCAAACTCTTTAGCAACAGCTTCAGCGATAATCAGGGCATTTCCATCGATGGCTATGTCGATGTCGTTTGTCTGCCTCTCCAAGATCATGTCTCTAACAAACCCACCAACGACATAGCCATGATGCCCTTGAAGTTTTATCAGGTGACAAATCCTATCGCGACAGAAAAAAATACGGTCTTGAACGGTAGAAAACATATGAGTAGTAATTGTACCTTGCGACGCAGCTATTGTAAAGAATAACGACTTGGCTCTGTCAATCGAGAAGACTGTATTTATGCGACTGCCTAGGCTCTTCTGCCAAATTCCTTCTCAAATTGAAACAAGCTCATGTGTATTACAGTTGGCCTCCCATGGGGGCAACTACGCGGTTGTTTGCTCTGCTCCAACTGGCTTATTAATTCTCTCATTTCCTCATTACTCAGTTGTTGACCTGCTCTTATTGCACCATGACATGATAACGACTGAGCAATCTTCTCCTCCCATGGCATGGAATCATCTCTGCGAGATAAAGTGTCAAACAAATCAGCCAGGACATTACGTATGTTCTCATTCGCAATTAGAACGGGCATCGCACGCAGTAGATAGTTTCTATCCCCAAAAGATTCGACGTAAAATCCAAACCGTAACAAAATTTCTTCATTACCTCTCCAGATTTCCTCTTCCCTAGGATTGAGTTCAATAGTAATAGGTTGAAGTAATCCCTGAACTTCAACCTTATGTTTTGCCCACTGCTCTAAAATTTTATCAAACCGTACCCGTTCGTGGGCAGCGTGCTGGTCAATAATATAAAGTCCATCCGGACCCTCAGCTATTACATATGTATTAGCCACCTGCCCCAATACCCGCAAAGCCGGTAAAGTAGCAGGATTGGCATTATCCATAGAGGAGAAACCCTCAAACACGGGCTCGCTCTCCCTGACGCTCAGAGAGCGTTGCTGTGACCATGAGCCAGCAGAGGGGAATTGTATATTAGTCCTCGCTATAGACGTGTTCTGTAAAACTTCCTCCACTGTTTTCTTCACACTGGTAAAAATGTTTTGTTCATCATAGAATTTTACTTGTGCCTTGGTTGGATGAATATTAACGTCAATGCCGTCAGGCTGCAGCGATAGTCTCATTACTACCAAAGGATGTCGCCCTACCATCAGTAAGCCATGGTATGCCTGGTCAACTGCTTTCACCAATAACGGACTACGCACCCATCGCTTATTAATAAAGAAGCTATGATAATTATAGTCTGAACGAGTTAAAGAGGGGGGGCTTATCAAGCCATCAATCTTAATATCCACCCCACTCCCGGGAAGTATTAGCATTTCTTGAGCTATCTTAAAACCATATATCTGGCTTACTACTCCACGCATATCGCCATCACCTACAGTTTGCAAGCTGGGACGCTTATCCAGTAGTAGACTGAATTTAACTTCAGGGAACGCCATGGCATACTGTCCTACTATATGAGCTATGTGACTATTTTCCGTATTCGTTGATTTCAGGAACTTAAGCCTGGCTGGAAAATAACGAAATAAGCGGCGCACAATTACAGTGGTCCCAGAAGGTCTAGAAATAGCCTCCTGACGAAGTGGCTCGTTCCCTTGCAGGTGCAAACAGCTGCCAACATCTTCCAGGGAACTTTTAGTTGAGAATTCTATCTCCGCAACAGCAGCTATACTGGGTAGAGCCTCACCCCGAAATCCCAGACTTGAAATATTCTCCAAATCAGTCAAATCGGCAATCTTGCTGGTGGCATAGCGACAAAAGGCAAGTTCCGCTTCGGTTGACGGAATACCCAGTCCATTATCAACAACTTTAATAGACCTGACGCCACCGCCCTGAATTTCTACGGAAATCTGACTGGCTTTAGCATCCAAGGAGTTTTCTATCAACTCCTTAACCACTGAAGCCGGCCTTTCAATCACCTCTCCGGCAGCAATCTTTGACACCATATCCGGTGTCAATATCTTGATAGACATTGATATCAATATTACACGTTTTCGTGTATCATGTCAATGGTTTATGGAGCAAAATATGGGTCTCTTTCTATTTTCTCTAATGGTGCCAAACTAAGCATAAGCCTCTTAACTCCTACCTGTTCAAAAGCCACAGTCACTACTTTATCCCCCCTGTCAGTAGTACAATCTTTTACCACTCCATCACCAAATTTGCCGTGGCAAACCCAATCACCAACTTTTAACTCCAAAAGATCATTAGAATAGGACTCCGGTGAAGCATGTACATCTGTTAAAGAGCGAATGCTCTCCCATTTCCCTAATCCCATAGTAGTTGTAAGGCGTGGTGAGATATCACGGAGAAAGCGCGATGCACGATTTGCAGAGCCCTTGCCAAATAGCGTACGACGATGAGTACGAAGCAGGTAGAGCCTTTCCTTAGCCCTGGTTATACCAACGTAACAAAGACGTCGTTCTTCTTCCATTTCCCCAGGATCATCAAGAGATCTGCTATGAGGCAGAATTCCTTCTTCCAAACCAACGATAAAAACAACAGGGAACTCCAATCCTTTAGCTTGATGTAGAGTTACCAGGGTTACGGCACCGGTACTATCCCCCAAATCATCAGTATCAGTTACCAGGCTAACTTTTTCCAGAAAGGCGACCAGGGCTTCTGCAAGATTACTGGAATCATATTCACCGGCGACACTCCGTAATTCCATAACATTCTCCCACCGCTCATCGCCATCTCCGCCACGATTCAGATATTCCTTATAGGCAGTACACTGCAATATCTCATCCAGTAGTTTTACCAAGCCCATCATATGCCTTCCATCAATGAGATTATCAATCATAGTAACAAAACCAACTAAAGTCACCGTAATACGTGAAGAAAGGAATCCTCCTTTGATAACCTCTTTTAATACAGTATAAAGAGAATCGTGCTGAGAGCTTGCCAGACTAGAAAGTTGGCTTAGAGTACGTTGCCCGATACCACGTCCTGGAATGTTAATTATTCGAGCCATGCTGACATCATCATTGGGGTTCTGTATGACACGAAGATAAGAGATAACATCTTTCACTTCACGTCTATGATAAAAACCAGTACTATTAACAAGCATATAAGGCATTCCATAACGTATGAAGGCTTCCTCCAATACTCGTGATTGAGCATTTACACGATACATCACAGCGCAGTCCTTATATAATATCTGTCCCTGACTTACCAATTTCTCAATGCTGTTAACTACTGACTGTGCTTCTCCGCTCTCATTATAACTTTCTATAATAGTCACCGGAGAACCGATCTCATTCTCCGTCCATAGCTCCTTAGGTTTACGCTGGACATTCGCTGTAATAACATCCGTTGCTACATCTAAAATTGTCTTGGTAGAGCGATAATTCTGTTCCAAGAACAAAACTTTAGTTTCAGGGTAGTCCTTCTCGAAATCCAATATGTTACGAAGATCTGCGGATCTCCAGGAGTAAATTGATTGGTCAGGGTCACCAACAACACAGACATTATGATATTTACCTGCCAATTGCTTGACAAACATATATTGGACAGCGTTCGTATCCTGAAATTCATCGACTAAGATATGAACATAGCGTGACTGATAGCTAGCCAGGATATCAGGATGAGCTTTAAATAAGCATACTACCCTCATTAGTAAGTCATCAAAGTCCACAGCAGTGCTTCTATCAAGCAATTGCTGGTAACGCTGATAGACTCTATACACAATCTCATCAAAATAACTATTAATCCGCTCTGAGTATTCCTTGGGACCGATAAGGCTACTTTTTGCGGAACTGATAGTTGATAGCAGAGCACGCGGTGCATACTGCTTGGGGTCCAGTTTTTCTTCTTCAAGGCTCTGCTTAATTACTTTCAGTTGATCTTCCTCGTCATAGATGACAAAATTGGAGTTAAGTCCAATGGCTTTGCCTTCCCGACGCAGAATTCCCACACAAATAGAGTGAAATGTACCTATAGCTAAGGATTCTATCTGCTGACCTATTAGTTCCTCTAATCGTCCTTTCATCTCACGAGCTGCCCGGTTAGTGAAAGTAACAGCCATGATACGAAATGGCTTAACACCACAAACTCTGACCAGATAGGCAATACGGTGAGTGATTACTCTAGTCTTACCACTGCCGGGCCCAGCCAGAATAAGCACAGGGCCTTCAACAGCTTCAACGGCTTGCCTTTGGGCGTGATTAAGCGAAGCAAGAAAATCCATAAGAATGAGTAATAATTATAGCACCAGTAAAAAGAACGTCCTAAAAACCGAAGCTCTCTAAGTTTTATCAGATACTGGAGAGTGTTCCAAGTTTTTGATAGAATAGTAATACCAAGCGATGTCTACAGATGAGAAACTATCGGTAATAGCTGTTGCTAGACAACTAGAAGCACAGATAATAAAAGGGCGACTGGAAAGCGAAGGGATTCCAGTCCTCTTGAGTTATGAGAGTGCAGGATTAGTTTATGGCCTAACGATTGACGGCTTAGGAGAGGTAAAGATAATGGTACCGGAGCACATGGCTAAAGAAGCCAGATCGCTTCTAGATACCAACCAGGATCCAAGTAACCAGTATTGAGCACTATATATTCTAGCTGCCCTATAGCAACGTAGCTAATAAATAAACTCAAAGCAATTAAATGTTAGTGGTGACTTTAAATGAGTACAAGATTAGAACACATTGAACAACAGAGATTAGATAGTCTGAACAGGATTCGGACCAGCGGCATAGACCCATACCCTGCCTCTTATCACCCAAGCCATAGCGCCGAGGAAGCAATGACGCTATTCATACAAACAGGTACTGAATCACAGATATCTCTTGCCGGCCGAATAATGGCCAGGCGTTCTATGGGTAAAATGACATTTCTGGATATCCGTGATGGTTCGGGTAAAATACAGCTATGCTTTCGTAGTGGCTCTCTGGAAAAAGAAAAATACGATTTTCTAGACGAATTTGATATAGGAGACTTTATAGGAGCTGAAGGCAGCCTTTTCCGTACAAAGAGAGGCGAGATTACCCTTCAAGTAGCCAACTTCAGCATACTATGCAAGTCACTCCGCCCACTACCTGAGAAATGGCATGGTCTGGTTAATGTCGAAAAACGTTTCCGACAACGTTACCTTGATCTCATATCCAACAAAAACGTTAGAACTATTTTTGTCATTCGCAGCCAGATCATAGCTACGATAAGAGGTTTTTTGAACGACCGGGGGTTTATGGAAGTGGAGACACCTATGCTACAGGCACAAGCAGGTGGAGCATTAGCCCGTCCTTTCATCACCCATCATAATACACTGAATAATGACCTCTACCTTCGTATCGCTTTGGAGCTTTACCTTAAGAGATTACTGATTGGAGGATTTGATAGAGTTTACGAAATTGGACGTGTCTTCCGTAATGAAGGCATCTCCGTTAAACACAATCCCGAATTCACACTACTGGAGTGCTATCAAGCATATTCTGACTATAATGATATGATGCGCTTGACCGAGGATATGTTTTCTCAGCTTGCCGTCAAAATCCTGGGCAGCGCTACTATAAACATAGGAGATAAAACCATCGATCTTTCTCCTCCCTGGCAGAGAATAACTTTGCGAGACGCTATAAAAAAACATTGCAACATCGACTTTGAGGACTATCCAGATGCGGCTCCACTACGCTTGCGCATGGAGCAAATGGGGCTTGAGGTTGACCCAAACAAAGGAAGAGGAAGACTTATCGATGAACTGATTTCTTCCTTCGTGGAGCCACATCTCATAGAAGCTACCTTCCTTCTGGATTATCCTGTAGAGATGTCTCCCCTAGCTAAAAAGAAACAGGGTTCTGATCGTTTGGTAGAGCGTTTCGAGGGGTTCGTCAATGGAACAGAGATTGCCAATGCGTTCAGTGAATTGAACGACCCCCTTGATCAAAGACAACGTTTTGAAAATCAAGTAGAAGAACAAGGCTCAGAGGGAGAAATAGAAATTTCTGATGAAGATTTTCTAAGTGCCCTGGAATATGGCATGCCTCCCACCGGGGGATTGGGAATAGGGGTTGACCGTCTGATAATGCTGCTAACTGGTCAAAATTCTATACGTGAAGTTATACTTTTCCCACAATTGAAAACAAAACCAACTACCTCTTCCAATCAAAGTGAGATGGAAGATGATTGATATTAAACTTATCCGAGAGAGCCCTGAGTTTGTACGCCAGTCCCTGGAAAAGAGGGGTAAAACTTTCCCCCTAGACATTATCGTTAAGACTGATGAAGATTACCACAATTTACTGCAACAGGTAGAATTGCTCCGAGCCAGACACAAACAGACAAGCAAGAATCTGGGAAATACACAGGAGAGACCTCCAGAGCTCATCTCCCAAATGCGGGATTTGGGAGAACAGATAGCCGCTTTACAACAGCAGGCAAACAATGCAAAAAATACACTGGAGACCCTTCTTCTTGAGACGCCAAACATGCCCCATCCCAGCGTTCCTCTGGGAAAAGATGCAAATGATAATATAGTTACTCGTACCTGGGGGACACCCAGACTCTTCCCCTTCAAACCTTTAGCTCATTGGGACCTCGGCACAAGTTTGAATATAATAGATTTTGCCCGAGGAGTGAAACTTTCTGGAACCCGATTCTATATTCTCAAAGGATGGGGAGCACGTCTTCAGCGAGTTCTGATTTCCTTCATGCTCGACTTGCACGTAACTGAACACGGCTATTGCGAAATTTATCCTCCCTTCATGGTCAAAAAGGAATGCTTGATAGGTGCAGGAACTCTGCCTGTCTTTAGCGATAACGTGTACCATGATATTGAAGAGGATTTCTGGTTCATACCAACAGCAGAGGTTCCTTTAACTAATCTGCACCGTGATGAAATATTGGAAGCCCAAGAACTACCTCTCAGCTATGTGGCTCATACAGCCTGCTTCCGCAGAGAGAAGATGGCTGCCGGCAAAGACTCTAGAGGAATTAAAAGAGGTCACCAATTTGATAAAGTAGAGCTTTACAAAGTCACTGAACCAGAGAAATCAGACGACGAATTAGAAAGTCTACTGGATAATGCCGAGGATGTGTGCCGCAAATTGGAGCTTCCTTACAGGGTACTGCAATTATGCACTGGAGACCTCGGCTTCCACGCCCGCAAAACATATGACATAGAGGTATGGGCTCCAGGCTCTGAAGAATGGCTTGAAGTTAGTTCATGCAGTAATTGTGGTGATTTCCAGGCGAGAAGAACCAATATCCGCTATCGCTCCAAGGCTGGAGCCAAGCCACATTTTGTCCATACACTAAACGGTTCAGGTTTGGCTTTACCGCGAATACTTATCGCCGTTATGGAGAACTACCAACAAGCAGACGGTTCAATTTTAGTTCCTGAGGCACTACAACCTTACATGAGGTGATAGTGTAACCATATTAGAGAACCAGCAGGGCCGTACAATCTACTATATTTGTTCCAGTGGGACCAGTAAAAATAAGGTCCTCAAGTTTTTCAAAGAAATGATATGCGTCATTGTCCTCGAGGTAAGTTAGAGGATTGATACCCAGTTCCTTAGCCCTCTGGAGAGTATATCCATCTACAATAGCTCCGGAGGCATTTGTAGGCCCATCTATCCCGTCTGTAGTAAAAGATATCATGGCCGTATCTTTCAGTCCCGCCAAGCCTGAAACAGCACTAAGCGCCAGTTCCTGATTACGCCCACCAATCCCTTCACCAGTTACATGTACAGTAGTCTCGCCACCTAAAAGAAATAAACATGGCCGTTGCTTTCCCTCCCTAAGAACCTCTTCTGCAATATATGAGAGATTCTGTCCAACCTCACGCGCCTCACCCTGAAGTTTGGTGGTTAATACTTTGACATTGAGACCATTAGCTCTCGCTGTTTTCTCCGCTGCCTCAATAGCATCCCTATTACTACCCACGATCTGAAAATATGCATTTTCAAAGCATTCATCTCCACGATTTGGCGTTTCAGGTATTAGCCATTTTATACCATCTTTCAGACGACAAAGAACCTCTGCAGGTACTTTATCTATGAGTTTATATTTCCTTAATACTGCTAGTGCCTCTGAAAATGTGGTTGAATCCCAGTAAGTGGGCCCACTGGCAATTGTATCCAACCCATCCCCAACCACATCGGAAATCAATAGACTAACAATCTGCGCAGGATAAGCCTCCCTGGCAAGTTGTCCTCCCTTTACCGCTGACAGGTGCTTTCTAACAGTATTTAGTTCTTGAATATTGGCTCCACTCTTCAGTAGAAGAAGGGTAAGTTCTTGTAATTGAGTAAGCGCTATCCCTTCCGCAGGAAGAGAAATAATCGCTGACCCACCACCACTCACCACAAATATAACCAGATCTTGTGCGCCAAGTTCTTTTACCAAAGACAGCATGCCCCGCGCACCTTCCATTGCCGAACCATTGGGAATCGGATGACTCGCCTCTATAAACTTGATCTTTCCGGTATAGGACTCAGGCAACATACCTTCAGGAATGTTTACAATTCCTCCCGAAAGCCGGTCACCCAAGATCTGTTCAATGGCTATAGCCATAGCTACTCCGGCTTTCCCTCCCCCGACTACTACGATTCTTCCTACTTGTTCAAGATCAATACTATGACTAGCAATTTCCAGTCTTTCTCCATTGAGTTTAACCCATTTTCTAATACTGACCGCAGGATTTCCTGCACTGATAGCGCTATCCACTACTTCCATCAAAATTCTTCTGATTTTACTAAGCTCTGGTGTTCGAGCATTATTTATTACAACATCTTTATTACTTACTATCATTTTTCTCCATACAGTAGTCTGCAGACGGCTAAAACTTTATTCTTCAACAGGAACCAGAGCATGTCATATACACAAGGCCTGCGCTGTAGAGACATAGCAATCCCTTACAGTAATGTAACTCTGACAACCAAAACTGGATACGTAACTACGAGGTCTATTTTCTGGCGAGTTCCCTATTAACAAGATTCGGAGGAGTTTCTCCAGAGAGAGCAGCAATTGCATTATCTGCAGCCATCTCAGCCATTTTATTACGTGTTTCCAGTGTAGCACTACCTAGATGAGGAAGTAAAACCACATTAGCTAGTTCAGCAAGGCCAGGAGTCAACTTTGGTTCATTCTCATAAACATCCAGAGCCGCTCCAGCTATCTGTTTTTTCTGAAGAGCTTTTACCAGAGCTTCCTCATCGACGACAGGTCCACGAGAGGCATTAATCAGATAGGCACTCGACTTCATCAACGAAAGTCTCTTTTCATTAATTAGATGATGTGTTTCTTTTGTTAACAACGTATGCAGCGTGACATAGTCAGATTCCTTCAGGAGAGTATCTATCTCAACGCGTGTTGCATTATACATCTTCTCAATCTCAGGACTTATTGGTACAACATCACAGTACAATACCTTCATGTCAAATCCTGAAGCCCGTTTAGCAACTTGCTGTCCGATCCTTCCAAAACCGATAATTCCTATGGTTTTACCACAGATGTCGGAGCCCAATAACATTTTCGGTCTCCATTTCTTGTATTTACCAGCTCTAATAAAGGAATCGCCTTCCACTATTCTACGAGAAATCGCCATAAGGAGAGACCAGGTAAGGTCAGCAGTGGTATCAGTTAACACGCCAGGTGTATTCGTAACCATAATACCTTTCTGTGTAGCATGTTCCACATCTACGTTGTTATAGCCAACTGCCATACATGCGATTACCTTCAATTGCTTGCCGGCATCTATTACATCTTTATCCAACGGCTCATTTACTGTAGAGACTATAGCATCAACGTCAGAAATTTTATCCATCAACTCAGCCCTGGATAATATCTCCTCGCCTCCACCTACTGTAACATCAAATTTCGCCTTCAATTTTTTCAGACCTATCTCTGGAATTTCATCTGTAACAAAAATCCTCACAACAAATTCCTCCAATAATAAAAAATTATTATTATAATTTTACATTCTTCTGTCACTCTTTTTCAAATATATACTTATGCAGAACAATCTGCATATATAATCAAAGATGATTGACAGCATCCTCTATAATTTCAATCCTCTTAAGTTTACCTTCAAAATTAGTTTCTATAGCTACAACATCTATGCGCCATAAAGAAGGAAGATCCTGGTGAGTTTCTATATAAGTAAACGCTGAGGAAACCAGTCTCCGCTTTTTTATTGCTGTTATCGATTCTTCAGGACTACCAAAATTCAGGTTGCTTTTAGTTCGGACCTCCACAAAAACAAGGCAATCTTTTTGCTGTGCCACAATATCTATTTCCCCACTCCGACAGCGAAAATTGGTCTCAAGAATACGATATCCCTTCCTCTTAATAGTATCCCTGGCTAACCGTTCCCCTAGTCTACCAAGTTCTTGCCGACTCATCCTCATTTAAAACTACTCACTATAGATTCTCAATAAAGCACCTCACAGGAGCAAATGATTGACGGTGAATTGCCGAGGGTTTTAATCTCTGTAAATTGAAAAAGTGTTCCTTCGTTCCGTATCCCTTGTGTTTAGCAAATCCATAACCAGGATAAACCTTGTCAAGTTTAACCATGATGCGATCCCTGCTTACCTTGGCTACAATTGAGGCGCACGCAATGGAAAGGGACAATTTGTCACCTTTGATGATACCCTCCTGAAAGAATCTGCAATGTGGCAAAGTCAACCCATCAACAAGAAGGAAATCAGGCAAGACAGGTAAGTTCCTGATAGCTCGCTCCATGGCGAGGTACGTTGCTTGAAGGATATTAATTGAGTCAATTATACCAGGCGAGACAACACCCACGCCCACACCTAAAACCTCTTTAGAAATTACAGTAAAGAGGTACTCACGTTTCTTGGGACTGATTTCCTTACTATCACGAACCTGCTGTAGCCATGGAAGACAGACCAAAGGTAAAATTACAGCCCCCGCAACTACTGGACCAGCAAGAGAACCTCGTCCAGCCTCATCAATGCCAACAATTAATTTATACCCCTCAAGTCTAAGTCTGTTCTCCCTATCAGCATTCGGCAACTGCAATATCTTTCCTCTTTTCATCATTACCGCCAACTAGCTGGTTCTTTCAATTATCCCACCACCCAATACTTCCTCCTCCTGATAAAAAACAACAGCCTGTCCTGGAGTCACCGCACGTTGAGCTAACTGAAATTCCACACATGCCGATTCTGCCATCAATGATAGCGTAGTCTTCACTTCTGACGACCTATAACGTATCTTGGAGGCAAGCGCAACTGGACTGTCAGGTGGTTTTAATATCCAGCTTAATTTCCCGGCAACAAGACCGTGGCTATAAAGCTCCGCCTCTTCACCAAGGAAGAGCTTGTTTTCCTCAGCATCTATCCTAATTACATACAGGGGCTCATGAAAATCCAGTCCCAATCCATGTCTCTGCCCAATAGTATAAAAAGCTATCCCCTGATGGAGACCCAATAGTTTGCCACTGGTATCCATCATGTCTCCAGGTTCAGATGGAAAATATTTCTTAAGGAAACCTCGACCTTTACTTTTAGCGGAAATAAAACAAAGGTCCTGACTTGATTCGGACGCTATGGGTAACTTTTCTCTTTCCGCTATTTGTTGAACTTCAGCTCTGCAATAATCACCTATGGGAAAAAGTACATGTCGAAGTTTCTCTTGATTCAGCATATAGAGGAAATAGGTCTGGTCCTTTTTTGAATCTACCGCTTTAAGTAACTTACAACTATTACCATGCCTCTCGATTCTGGCATAGTGGCCAGTAGCCATATAGTCTATACCTGAAAAGAGAACCTGCTCCAGCAGAAGCCCAAACTTAATATATCGATTGCAGGCCAGGCATGGATTGGGAGTTCTTCCACGTTGATATTCCTGATAAAAATAATCGACTACAAAACGGCTGAATTCCTCACGCAAATCTACCAGACGAAAAGGAATATCCAGAACAGTACATATATTTTCAGCCAGATGCGCATGGTATTGAGATTTAGCTGGATCATAGAGCAACGCATGTACTCCCTCAACCCGATAGCCATTCTTTTTTAACAAGTACGCAGCTACAGATGAATCCATGCCGCCACTTAAGGCCACTGCCACCCGACCTTTACTCATTACAATGAACGATTACTTTCTCCCAGCAAATCAACTATTTTGGCCCAGATAATACCAGCAATTTCCTTCCGGGGGAGAGAAGCATCTATTACTACCCAGCGATCCGAGTTTAACGAAGCCATTTTTAAATAGCCTTGCCTGACACGACGATGAAACGAAAGGTCCATAGACTCAAAACGGTCAAATAAATCGCGCCGTCGTGCCAACCCTTCTTCAGGAGAAATATCCAGTAGAATAGTAAGATCTGGAACAAGATTACTAATTGTTAAATTATTAACCATTTCTATGGTAGACATTGGAAGCCTTCGCCCATAACCCTGATAGGCAATAGTGGACGATATAAAACGATCACAGATAACAATTTTCCCTTCTTGTAAAGCAGGACAAATAACTTCATCTAATAGTTGGGCACGGGAGGCTGAGAAAAGGAAAAGTTCCGATTCAGGAGAAATAGGAGTACTTCCTCTATTCTTAAGTATCCTCCTAATCCTGGTCCCCAACAAAGTGCCCCCTGGTTCAATTGTAAACGCTGTAGGAATTCCCTGATGACACAGCTTTCTATATAGAGTCCTGACCTGTGTACTTTTACCACAGCCTTCGCCCCCTTCAAATACAATAAACAAGCTCAAATGTAGTTCCTATCTTACTGTTGTTTCTATTCATCCCAAAATTGCACCTTCACTATGCAATCTCACGGCGTTCAGCGATCAGGTTTTGCAAACGGTGAATGTAACTTATCTCCGAATTAGGGGGAAAGACTACGCCCAGACATTGCTTCATCTGGGGAATACTGTTATTCCGAAGCACGTAGACTGAGACACCCAGCATCTCGGCATCTCTTATCTTCTGAGACTTTTTTCGGTAGTAGCTACGTGTAGTAAGAAAAAGGTCAGACTGTTTCAGGTCATCCATAATCCTCAGATTTCGTTTTTCTTCCCTTGCACACTTTTGCAATAATGAACGATTCACGCCAAAGAGGAAGAATCGTAGCACCTCTCCCTCCGGTTCTTTCACCTCTATAATGTCTGATTCTTGTCTGTTACCCTCATGAGAAGGAGTCAACTCTTTTACCTGGACTTCTCCGATCTCATCCATCCAGCGGATCTCGCCTGGAGCAGGTTGCTGATGTAAGAGGGCATCTACGGCACTAACAACATTTGGATGGACAACCACTTTATTATAATTAAGAATTTCAACAACTACATCAAATGTGGGAGGCGCTTTACGCTCAAGTATGGATTTCTGTGTATGACGTCGCTTCGCCTCTTCATCACCCAACGTAACCGTCTGAATACCACCAATGAGATCAGATAACGTAGGGTTCATGATTAAATTATCTAACGTATTCCCATGTGCTGTACCCACCAATTGGACTCCTCTTTCTGCAATAGTCCTAGCCGCCTGAGCTTCAAGTTCGGTACCTATTTCGTCAATGACAATCACCTCGGGCATATGGTTTTCCACTGCTTCGATCATTACTGCATGTTGCATAGCAGGCGCAGCTACCTGCATTCTCCGTGCATGTCCTATGGCTGGATGAGGAATATCACCATCTCCAGCTATCTCATTAGAAGTATCTATTACGATAACACGTTTCTTAAGATCATCAGCCAATACCCGGGCTACCTCACGTAACATGGTCGTCTTTCCAACACCTGGACACCCCAAAAGTAAAACACTTTTCCCCGATTCAACGAGGTCCAGAATTATCTTCACAGTACCAAATACTGCTCTTCCTACACGACAGGTCAAACCAATTATTTGACCACTTCTGTTACGCATTGCCGAGATGCGATGTAATGTGCGCTCAATGCCGGCTCTATTGTCCCCACTGAATTGACCCACACGGGATACTACATAGTCTATGTCAGCAGCATGAACCTCTTCAGAACCAAGAATAAATTCTTTATGAAGAAACCGAACTTCGGGGAGCCTCCCCAAATCCATGACTATTTCCAGTAGCTCGTTATAGTTTGTTTCCCGGTAAATCAGCTCACAAATACGAGAGGGTAATATTCCTAGCAATTCATCCAGATCGTCTGCAATTACCCTCTGCAAATCTATCTTTACCACCCTCTGGTAGCTAAAAGTTCATGTTGAGGTATAGTCTTTATATCCAGACCGGGCATTGCCTGCCCCAAACCTCTGGAACTTTCAGCGATAATAGCAGGGTCCTGATAATGAGTAGTAGCCTTCACTATGGCTTTTGCCATAGTTGATGGGTCACTGGACTTAAAGATACCTGATCCAACAAACACACCATCAGCTCCCAACTGCATCATTAAAGCCGCGTCCGCAGGTGTGGCTATACCACCCGCAGCAAAGTTAACTACCGGCAGTTTTCCCGTTTTATGCACTTCCATCAGTAATTCCAAGGATGCGCCGAGCATTTTAGCTTCAGCCACTAACTGTTCTTCAAGTAAAGACTTAACCTTACGAATCTCATCCTGCACAGTACGCATATGTCTAACAGCTTCAACGATATTCCCCGTACCTGCCTCTCCTTTAGTCCTTATCATAGCCGCCCCTTCTGAAATACGTCGTAACGCTTCACCTAAGTCCCGACAGCCACAAACAAAAGGAACCTTGAAATCATGCTTCCAGACATGATGGCTTTCATCTGCAGGAGTAAGAACTTCAGATTCATCAATGAAATCAACACCCATGCTTGCCAACAATTGTGCTTCGACGAAATGCCCAATACGACACTTTGCCATCACAGGAATATTAACCGTATCCATTATAGCTTGAATTATAGTGGGATCTGCCATGCGGGCCACTCCACCAGCAGCACGTATATCCGATGGCACCCTTTCCAGAGCCATAACTGCACATGCTCCAGCATCTTCTGCAATCTTGGCGTGCTCTGGTGTAACCACATCCATGATTACCCCCCCTTTGAGCATCTGTGCCAAACCAGTTTTAGTAATCCATGTACCCTTTTCCATTTTCTTTAATCTCCTCTGTTATTCATCATAATACTTATCACTTTCTTTGGCAAATAAAGCATACCTAATAATAAGCAGACTACTAATTATACATCACTAATAGGGTTTCTGGCCGGTATACCGCTGCGGCGAGGATATTTATCGGGTGTCGGGAAAATTTTCTCAACAACTACTAGATAACGTTCCTCACCAAGTTCCTCAACATCAACCTTCTCCATCCTGGCAAACCTACCCCCCATGACATCAATTGCCCTGTTTGCCTTCTCTATCTCCTCCTCAATTTCGCCTTTTTTATGAGCAACTAACTTCCCTCCAATACGACAGAAAGGCAAAGTCAATTCAACAAGCGCAGACATTGGAGCCACCGCTCGCGAAACAACCAAATCAAATTGCTGACGATATAAAGGAAGATGGGCTATTTCCTCAGCCCTCCCAACTATTACATTTACATCTGACAGCCTCATTTCCTTAACCATATGAACCAGAAAGCCCGACTTCTTGGCTGTGGAATCGAGCAGCGTCAACCTGACCTGAGGTAAGATTATTTTAAGAGGAATTCCTGGAAAACCCGCCCCAGTGCCTACATCTATGATATCGAAGTACGGTTTAGTTGATCTTTCTTCATTAATAACCGAGACTACAGTCAAAGAATCGAGAAAGTGTTTTATCTGTACTGCCTGATAATCTATTATTGCAGTCAGATTAAATCTCTTATTCCAGTCAATCAACTCCCGGTAATATAATTCAAACAGCTTCTGACATTCAACATCAATCTCTATTCCCAGTTTATGGGCTCCAACAATAAGCTCTTCCATAAATAAACTTCAACACTTTGCCTTGGTTACTCACACTTTATATACTTTTAGAAACAGCCTACAGATCAGCAAATACTTGAGGGGCTATTTCTTTTACAATTCTTTTTATCTCCCCGGCTACCAACCTTATCTCAGGTAACGCTCGCTTACTCGTCCTTAACTTAATAATCTGTCGTATCTCACGAAAATTCCAGGTGCAGATTATCTGTGTCTCACAGGCATTGGGAAGAACATAACGAGCTATTTCTGGTTTTATTCCTTCAGCCAACAATTTTCGATAAGCTTCCCAGCAAACCTCCATAACATTCTTAAAACATCGCTGGGCATAATCCCCTTTTCCACTTATCTCTGGAGGTTCAATATACCTGGGTTTATCCTCCTTCACGTACCTCTGGCTCCTCTGACTATAGCTTGCCAGCCTGTGTCGAACCAATTCATGTGTTAAAACACGGCTAGCTCGAATATAGAAAGTGGCGCAAGCATGCTCAACCATTGACTCATGCCCCACCTCCAGCCATTTTTTAATTCGATCTGGTTCCGTTCCTGTCTTATCCTGACTATCCCAGCACAGCCTCCCCGCTCTCTCTATCAAACTTTCAGGGTCAGGAGTAACAGCTAACAGCTTTACTTCGACATCATACCCATCTATCATGCTTTACTTTACCCTTTCAACATAATTAACCGTGGTCCTAATTTTATTGTACATCTTATATTACAGCATATCAGACCATCATAGATGAAAAAAGTACACCTATTTCGATATAAACCCATCAGTGGAAATTCCGACAAATAACAGATACTTAACAAACAGGAGAACAATTATTCTAATATGATACGAGCATCAACGGCCATACAACCCTGTTGCTGTTGATACATGAAGATAGGATTAACATCTACCTCTTTAATCTCGTCAAAATCATAAACCAGTTGACTCAAGCGGCTTATACTTTCAGCAACAGCGTTAATATCTTTGGGTGTTTGCCCTCTCAGTCCATCAAACAGTGGACAGGCTCTGGTTTCTCGAATCATTTCTATTGCTCTTTCTTTGCTTATAGGAGCTACCCTGAAGATTACATCTTTTAATAGCTCAACAAAAATACCTCCCAGCCCAAACATCACCACCGGACCAAAAGCCCTGTCACGGATAGAACCAATGATAACCTCTGTCCCTGCTTTGACCATTCTCTGTACCGTCACCCCCTGGACTATCGCCTTCGCATTGTACTTTCGTGCATTATTCACCAGCAAGTCGTATATTTCTCCCACTTCTCTTTCATTGTTCACTCCTACTTTTACTCCACCAGCATCAGTCTTATGTAAAATTTGAGAAGAGGATATTTTCATTACGACAGGATATCCGGTGTTGTTAGCCAAAGACATTGCTTCACTTTTATCCTTTGCCAGAAATGTCTCAACTACAGGTAGTCTATACGCAGAAAGAATTTCCTTTGACTCTAATTCATTAAGTTCTTTTCTTCCTTCAGTTTTTACGCCGTTAAGTTTTTCTCTGACTTTATCCTTGTTAACATCTGTATAAGGACTATAATTTAAATCCTTGGAGCCTCGAACTTGTGCTAATTCGTGTAAAGCAGCCATAGCATTTACCGCTACCTCAATCCCATCATAAGCGGGAACTCCATTCTCAATAAGGCTAGTTACAGCCTTACGGCATTCTGCTCCGCCAAGAAAACCAGCTACAACTGGTTTGCCAGTAACTTCAGAATCCTTTATACCGCTAACAATCGCTTCAGCCATTGCCATAGGGTCTGTTGTGGCCGTTATGCTGTAGAGTACAATCACACCATCTACCCAATCATGTAATAACGCCGTTTTCATCGCGTCATGATATACAGAAGCTGTTGCCATCCCAGTAAGATCTATCGGGTTCTTAGAGCTACCAAAGGGGGGCATGTATTCTCTCATGTCCTGCTGTAAGGTTACAGTAGCTTCGTTCAAAGGAATACCCTCCAATTCCGAGGCATCCGCGGTTAAAACTCCAGCTCCACCACCATTAGTGATAACAACTACGTTATCCCCTCTCAACTGAGGTTGAACAGCTAACGCCTTAGAACGAGAAAAAAGTGAACTCAAGCTCCTGGCCTTTACTACACCGCACTGTTTCATGGCTGCATCAAACATTTCATTGCTCCCAGCCAGAGAACCAGTATGCGAAGCAGCAGCAGCAGCTCCACTCGTAGATATGCCAGCCTTCAATACTATAATAGGTTTAGTACAGCGCTCCGCTGCCTTCACGAAAGCACGGCCATCCTTCAATCCTTCAATATAAATAGAAATAGTGTCTACATCGGGATCAGTATTTAAATAATCAATCATTTCATCAATCTGAACATCAGCCATATTGCCTATACTGACCAAATATGAAATGCCTATGCTTTCAACCCAAGATTTAGCATCTATTGCCACTATCATAGCTCCACTCTGGGAAATCAGAGCTACCTTACCCGGATAAGGTAAACATGGGGCGAATGAAGCATTGCACTTACTGGGATTGCTCAAAATCCCTACAACATTAGGACCGACAATCCTCATGCCATACTTGCCGGCTATGGTGACAAGTTCTTCTTCTAATGCTAAATTACCAGCCTCGGCAAAACCTGCACTTATTACTACGGCAAATTTAGTCCCCCTCTTTCCACATTCTCTAACAGCATTAGCACAAAAGCGTGCCGGTATAGCTAATATAGCCAAGTCTATTTCATGCTCGGGAATATCAAGAACTGACTTATATGCTTTAATCCCCAGAATATTTGTCTCCTTAAGGTTAACCGGAAAGATTTCCCCCTGATATCCCCCTTCTATTAAATTATTAACCACACTATAACCAATTTTTCCTGGCAAACTAGAAGCTCCAATAACTGCAATTGATCTCGGTTTAAATAATTTCTGTAAATCCATCTTTATTATTTCCATCCAGCTTTAAACATCAATACACACCACCTCAATTAACTCAATATTTCCGCTTCAACCTTTTCAAAGAGTAATTCTATTTTCTTTAAAAACAATTGGATTTTAACACGGTGTCAATTTTGAGACCAAGCAAGATATTTGATAGCATTGTTTGAATGCCATGATAAGTCACGGTTACGGGAATAAACCAGCTATTACTCAACAGTTTGTTGGAAGAATGATCTATAATATATTCTCACAATCTTGACATAATGAACAAGAAATCCATGTATCAGAATCGTGCCACGTTGGAAATAGCTTTTTAGCCGCGGCATATTACATGAAGATAAATAAGGAGATAGAACATGATAGCCGACTTGTTATATGAGCTTGTCCAGATACCAGGACCAACAGGATTTGAGAATCGAGTGGCTTCCAGATTAAACAGTTTACTGAAAGAGCACGTTGATGAAATACACATTGATAAGATAGGCAATATAATCGCCAAGATAAATGGAACAGAGGGGAAGCGTTCCCTCATGTTAGAAGCTCACATGGATACAGTAAGCATGGTGGTGCAGAAAGTCGACGAGTTTGTCTGGTTCGATCGCTTAGGATGGATTAATTTCTGTACCCTGCCGGGAACAGCTGTGCTTATTCTGGGCAAGGATCGGGATGTTCCCGGGGTGGTCTGCTCACCCAGCGCTCACTTTGAAGCTGGTGACATAGAGATATGGATTGATGTAGGCAATCAGCAAAACTTTGTTTCCATAGGAGATCCTATAGTGTTTGACATGCCGGTCCGATGGCTGGATGACAATAAGAATCTTCTGGCCAGCCATTCAATCGACGATAGAGTTGGTTGCAGTATTATGGTTGAGCTAGCTCGACGACTGACCAAGAAGCCGAAACACAATATCTACCTCGTTGGATCAGTCCAGGAAGAGACAAGTGGCCTCGGTGTAAGACATGCTTTACGACAGATATCACCAGACTGGTTTATCGCCATTGATACTGGTTTTGCTCAAGATGCTCTCCCAGACAAGAATAAAACTGTTCCGTTACATACAGGACTAGGAGTGCGCAGGCTCTCCTTCTGCCAGCCATCTGATAGGATGTACCCTGCAACCGCAAATTTCGCCAGCCCACGACTAAATAAACTGCTGGTAGAGGCAGCCCATAAACTAAGCATCCCTTTTAATGTTGATGTAAGCACCAGGACATTCGCTGACCATCATATAGCCTACGAAGTAAACCCGGAGACTGATTCCACCCTCATGTTTATAGCCAGAAGATACAGCCACTCTCCTCAAGAGATAGTGGATATACGTAATGCTGAGTATGCAGTGGATGTCCTCTGCCAGGCAATCACTGATCTGAATAGCTGGGACGAGTAAAGGCATATAATAACACCAGAAACTCCCATTGACGGGCAGACTATAGAATTGTTAGTCTAAGAAAATTAGGAAAAGTTTTAAAAAATGCTACAAAAATTAGAAATGGATAAAATTGTTTCCCTGTGTAAACGCAGAGGATTCATTTTCCCCAGCAGCGAGATCTACGGAGGCCTTTCCAGTTGCTGGGACTATGGCCCTATAGGGATTGAGCTAAAACGTAATATTAAAGATGCCTGGTGGAAAACCATGGTACAAGAGAGAGATGATGTACTGGGTATAGATACCAGCATCCTCATGGCACCTGAGATATGGAAGACAAGTGGACACCTTAGTAACTTCACTGACCCAATGGTGGAATGCAAGTTATGTCACTCAAGATGGCGTTCCAGTGAAATCAATGAGGATAGCTGCCAGAAATGCGGCGGTGAATTGACAGACCCTAGAATGTTTAACCTCATGTTTAAGACATTCATGGGCCCGGTGGAAGAGCAGGCAAATACGGTTTATCTTCGTCCTGAAACAGCTCAGGGAATATTCGTCAATTTCGCCAACGTAATATCCACTTCTAGAAAGAAATTGCCACTGGGAATCGCGCAGATAGGCAAATCTTTCCGTAATGAAATCACTCCAGGTAATTTTATCTTCAGGACCCGCGAGTTCGAACAGATGGAAATGGAGTTCTTTGTCAAGCAAGGAACCGATGAAGAATGGTTCGACTACTGGCTTAAAGAAAGATACAAATGGTATATCAATCTTGGCATCAAAAAGGAGAATTTGCGCCTACGTCCACATACCAAAGATGAACTGGCCCATTACGCTAAGACCTGTAGCGATATCGAGTACCTGTTCCCTATGGGATGGTCAGAGTTGGAGGGCATTGCTAACAGGGGTAATTACGACTTGACACGACACTCCGAACAAACCGGTAGGGATCTTAGCTACTACGAAAGAGAAAGTGACACACGCTATACGCCTTTTGTTATTGAACCTTCAGCTGGTGTTGATCGTTCCTTACTAGCTTTCCTTCTTGATGCCTACGACGAGGAAGTAGTCCAGGGTGAAAGCAGAGTGGTACTACGTTTCCACCCCTCTCTCGCCCCCATAAAAATTGCTGTTCTCCCATTGAGCAAAAAAGAAAATCTAAGTGCACTGTCCAAGGAAATCTATAAACAATTACGTATGAGCTTCACAACTCAGTATGACGATTCCCAAAGTATAGGGAGAAGATACAGGCGCCAGGACGAAATAGGCACTCCTTTTTGTGTCACTGTTGACTTCCAATCTCTAGAAGACAACCAGGTAACCATCCGCGAAAGGGATACTTTGACTCAAATTCGAGTCCCGATAAAAGACCTGAATCTCATACTTCATGCAAAACTGAATGGAGAGACCTTTTCCACTTCCGAGTTATAGAAAACAAAACATTGTTGGTCTCGTTTCTACCAATTATTCACTATCAAAATAAATTTAAAGGAAAAGAAAAGGCAGGAAATGAAAGAGGAAATATATGAGGCATCTTTGAGTCCAGAAATGATCAAGCGTATGAGAGGAGCAGTGGTACTAAAAGAGGGCTCCTCTGCTTACGGAACACTCGACAATTCACTCGAGGCACTGAAGACAAGGATGAAAGCTCCATCCTTTGAGAATGAGAGGATGTGGCGACTGCTTCGTGGTTCCTACGATATACACCAGCATAGCGGGCCCTCCGCCGCCACAGAACGACTGTTCGATGAACTAGACATAGCTAAGCAGGCGTGCTACATAGGCCAAGGGGGAATTGTTTTCAAAAACCACGATACTCCCAGCACCAGATCTGTAATACTGGTCCAGAAAGTTATTGACCAGTGGGCAGAAGAGCACAATAAAAAGAAAATTGAACTCTTCGGTGGCGTTGTTCTTAATAATACTGTTGGAGGGCTAAACCCTGAGGCCATCGTCGCAGCCTATCGCCTTGGTGGTAAATACGTGTGGCTGCCAAACCTGGACTCCAATCATCACCGCAAAGTAGCAGGCGAAGGGGAAGGAAAGGGCATCGATTTAATTGATGAAGATGATAATGTAGTCCCCAAAATGAAAGAGGTATTGGAACTTATTGCCGAAGGCGATATGATCCTGGGATTAGGCCATCAGAGCACAAGAGAACGGCTGATGGTTACCAGAGAAGCAATAAAAATGGGGGTACAACGCATAGAAGTAAACCATGTTAACTATCCCATGACCTGGCTTACTCCAGAACAATGTAAGCAGTTTGCGGACATGGGTGCCTATATCGGTATCTATGCCATGGACATGGGCAATTTTTACACCATGGATGAAGTGATGCCCATCTATAAAGCCGTAGGACCGGAGAGAATAGTATTTGGGTCCGACGGTGGACATGTTGGCCTTCCTTTTGCATTGGACGGATTACGAAGGCTAATCCTCGAGTTCCTGCTCAGGGGCGCACCTGATGAACATGTTAAGCTCATGTGCCAGGTTAATGGATATAATCTGCTACATTAATTTGTGGAGGTGTTCGAAGTTCTTCGGGTAAATCAGGTCAGAGACATTGCAGATGACATGAATTTCCGCGAAGACCTAAAATAGAATAATAGTTAGTAATTATTACCTAAAAAGGGTTGTAGCGCCTAGTAACATAGACTATAATATTCTGATTTCTTGGCAGGTTTGATAGAAGTGGTAGTAATGAAAAAGCGCATTGGCGGTATCGTGCTTGCTATTATATTGCTCCTGGCACTTACTGCGCCGGTGATGGCTCAAGGTAGTAGTGGTACTATAACTATCACAATGACTACGCAATCAGTCCTGGAAATCGAATTAAGCCCTACAAACTGGGAAATAGGGATTGTAGAACCAGATACGGAATATAAAACAAATCCAGAAAAAACATGGTGCACTATTACTAACCGGGGTAACTGCGTTGTCGACACTTACATCAAAGGAGTTGACGCTATCAGCGTTGACAATCCTATTCAAAAATGGTCATTGAGCCCTGATGAAAGCAATGAAGAAGATGAATATATGCTATGGTACTGGATAGGATGGACCAGTACGGAATACATTCCCCTATACAAAACAGAGAGCGAATTGGGTTATGAGTTTTGTATTGATCTGGCCAGTAATGAGGAAAACCAAAAACAATTCGGATTAAAGTTATTAACTCCAACCTCCTTTGTAGGCGGTCGAGATATGGAAAACACCATTACTATAAGCGCAGTAGCTACCTGATAATGCGGCAGGCTAGATATCTGCCCTGGCTAATCGCTATATTACTAGCAATCTTACTACCCTCACCTGCCAATGCCTGGAGCTTTTATGTATCACCTTCCGAGGTAGATATCAATAACCTATCTCCCGGCGACAGTGCCGAATTTGAGTTCTCTATCTACAACAAGGAAAATGAAAGCCATGTTTTTAGCCTGAATACTTATGCTCCCCAAAAAACGGAGCTAAGGCATGGAAGGTCTACTTTTCCTGATGACAGTTGGGTTAGGCTCCCCCAGCGTGTAGAAGTCCCTGCTAACTCTGAAAGGGAGACAACAGTAACGGTTACAATCCCCCAACAACAGGAGTGGGCAGGAAAAGAGTGGGAAATATGGCTGCATATATCCCCTGAACAAATAGGACAATTAACAGTTAATTACTACATCCGTCTTTTGATATCTACTGATACTGAAACTAACACCACCCAGCAACTGAACCCGCTCCTGGTAATTTCCGCCACCCTTCTTCTTGCATATGGTATATATCATTTTTACCACAAAGTTAAATCAATTCCAAAAGAATAACTGAGGTATTAGCTTTCCCTAATCGCAGATATTACGCTCATAAGTAACTGTTCGTATCTGGCGTAATAGGCGTGCTGTCATTTCTTGCGCATTCTATGCAGTGATCGGTATAGAGGATACCGTCCAGATGATCTATTTCATGTTCCAGGGCTTGTGCCAGGAGATCCTCGCCTATGATACTGAATTTCCTGCCCTGTCGATCAAGTGCATTCACTTTAACAATTAACGAACGAACAATCTGTCCACTATAGCCTGGCAGACTCAAACAACCCTCCTCAACTAATCGGCTCCCCTGCTTCTTTACTATCTCAGGATTAATCAAGGTTATAATCTCTGTTTCTGGTATTTCAATAACAGCTATCCGCAGAGACAACCCTATTTGAGGAGCTGCAAGGCCGACACCTGAAGCGGCCCTCATGGTATCTATCATGTCATCAACCAGTTTCTGAATAGCACTATCGATAGCCCCAGCCTTCTTTGTTTCCTGCCGCAGTATTGGGTCAGGCAGAGCAGGGTCAGATAGTGTACGTATCTTCAATATTGCCATATGCAGTTACCTCAAATATATAAATTAGCCATCCTCCGAAAATCTTAATACCACTTTCAAAAAGTCATGTTAATGAGACTGTTCCTGCTATCTGTTCCAGTAGAACGCTGGCGTAATGTCTATTTTCCGCAGCAAGCTTGCATAACATTGCTTTAGCATCTGAATCACCCACTACCCCTGAAGCCTGCTTAAAGAAATCATGATAAACATATTCTTTTTCCACTGCCGTTTCCAATAACTCCATCTCATCAGCAAATTCATCATATGTCTTGGTTATAAATGTATTCACTTTAACGTTATCCTCAATGTTCTCTATCCCTGATTCTTGCTCAATCTTTTCCAGAGCAGGAAGGGCTACTTCCCCCGCTAGAGCAGAGGCGCAGGCATATAGTCCCTGCATATGTTCAGCTTTAGCCTCGAACAATATCTTAAAGGTTTCCTTTACTTGATCTGTCTTAGCTTTACTTCTAGCCATCGTAATAAATTCACAATGGGCTTTTTCCAGTTTGATAGATAGCACGAGAATACTCCTGAGATCAGACTCTTTAGTTATTAACTTTGTCCTTTTAAATAATAAATTGGTTATAGCTTTTCTAGCCCGAGCTAATGTCTTGCTATTACTAAAATGATATGGGGTTTTAAATCCCATCTCAACCGCCATAGCATCCATATAGACACTATTTAATCGCGATTTATCGTCCATTGACTTAATCTCTTTTTTGGGCATGCCAGTAACAATTCCATGGGACCAATTAGAGATACCCCCGTCTAAATGTAACAGACTCCTGAATCCCAACTGATATAGAGCTACGGCTGCTGCCACGCTCATATGACCAGAGCGACTATAAGTGATAACTATTTTATCCCGATCAATCTCTTCCTGCCTTGCCTCCAATTCATTAAGTGGAACCAGCACAGCGTTTGGAATGTGTCCTTTCTCATATTCGCATGATTGTCTCACATCCAGGAGCAAAAATCGCCCTTTCTTATCCTTGTTTAATATGTCCTTGACAGCACCGGGTTTTAACTTCCGTATTCCATCCACCGCACAAGTCACTTTCATTAACAGTATACACTCCTCTCTCTATATAAGATGTTACTTACGCTTCTATTAGAATTCTACCTCTCTAGATATACTAGACTAAATCTACTTCGGTCTTTTGAACACCAACCCTGCCAAACAGGAGAACTCATCTCAGTAACCTGGCAGCCCCATTCAGAAACGCAATACAAAAGATACCTCTCCTATAATACCAAAGTTTATATAAAAAAAATTTCTCCCGATATAGCTCCCCGTCAACTGATTAGTCTTCATCATTATTATTAGAAGTTTTACATCAGCGCACAGGACCTGGAAATATAAGTTGTTGACCCAACAAGAAAGCGTCTCGTATGGCTGAAGGATGTTCTCTAATCCGAGCTTTGGTGTCGACTTTATTAACTAACAGGGCATTTATATAATCAACACCTATTGCATCGTAGAAATATTTAACCGTAAGAACTGCACCGTCAAAGAGGTTTTTCCCTTTCGTAGCACCAACCGATATGAATGCTCCACGCCGTATACGGGTATCATCCCTATCCATCCCCAATACATACTTTTTTACCCAGAGCGCCTGACATCTATCCACCATCGCTTTCGCCTGTGCCGTAATACCATAAAAAAATATGGGCGATGCAAATATCACGTGATCTGCAGTTAAAAGCTTTTCATAAAGAAACTGCATATCGTCCTGGATGGCACATCGACCAGCTTCAAGACATGCGTATATTTCTTTACATGGAGCGATATCCATTTCCGAAAGCAACACTTTCTCTACTTCTGCCCCTCTATCCACGGCACCTGCCAGCGCACTATCAAGCAAGATTTCAGTGTTACTCTGTCTTCTGGGACTCCCCAGAATGCCTAAAACCCTGATGTTCTCTCTTTGCTCTTTGCTATTCTGCAACTTTATCTTCTCCATCAAGTTACTCCAACAGGATCAACATCTATAGTCCAACCGGTAGATAAAGTTATTCCTGATAACAGGCTGGCAGGATTGTGACCACGTATGATGAGTTGCCAGCGATACCTGCCCCTGACTCTATGGACAAATGCAGGTACAGGACCAATAAGGCTCAGCTTATCCTCATCCAAAGTTTGTATTTTGCTAATAAGACTCTGACTTAGCCTTTTTAGTTCCTGTTGACACAATTCGTTATTGGTATGGCTATATACCAGGCGGATGAGATGGCTGAACGGCGGATAATTATGTTGTCGACGGTAGTTAATTTCATACCTGTAAAATCCCAGGTAATCATGTCTGGCAACCGCTTGAATAGCATAATTCTCAGGGGAAAAGGTTTGGATTATTACTTTACCTGCCTTGAAGCCACGTCCTGCTCTACCAGCTACCTGACATAAAAGTTGAAAAGTATGTTCTCCTGCACGGAAATCAGGCAGGTTAATGCTGGTGTCAGCGCTGATTATTCCAGCCAGAGTAACCTGAGGCAAATCCAGTCCTTTTGCTATCATCTGAGTCCCAATGAGTATATCCGCCTTATGAGCACGAAAATCAGTTAACAACTCCTCATGCTTATATCTCTGGCCAGTAACATCACTATCCCAACGAAGCAGTTTTGCAGTTGGAAAAGCTCTCCTTACTTCATCCGCTACTTTCTGAGTACCGATACCCAGAAACATAAGTCTGGTATCGGAACAACTCGGGCAAGAACCAGGAATTGAAACGGAATAGCGACAGTGATGGCATATCAATCTCCCCTTTTGAGAATGATAAGTGAGAGCAACAGAACAACGAGGGCAACGGAAAACGAATCCACAACCAGGACACCGAACGAAAGTAGCCGTGCCCCGGCGATTAAGAAAGAGGATTATCTGGTCATTTTGCTCCAGAGTCTTCCTCATCTCAGCTAACAAGGGACGACTGAGCAGGCTTGTATTTCCTGCTTTGAGCTCTTTTCTCATATCCACTATGTCCACAGCAGCCTGAGTGGAATAAGTAACAGGCGGTGAAGAAAGCTTATCAGCCCTGGTTGCCATTTGGGTATGGTCATGGGAAGTAATCCTCCTGGTTAGTGTCACAAGTTTGTACTTTCCCGACTGAGCTTTATGGAAACTGGTAACGTCAGGAGTAGCACTACCGAGAATAACAACGGCATCATTCAGTTGAGCTAAACGAATAGCTACTTCTCGCGCATGGTAACGAGGAGAACGATCCTGTTGCTTATACATTTGCCCATGTTCCTCATCCAGTATAATAAGCCCAAGGTCTGGTTGCGGTGCAAATAATGCGCTTCTTGGGCCAATGACAACGTCACAGTTTCCTTCCTTTATCCATTGCCATTCATCATATTGTTCTCCAGGTGAAAGATTACTATGCAATATACCCACCCTACCCGGATAACGACCGGCAAACCTCTCCACCGTTTGAGGTGTAAGGGCAATCTCAGGAACAAGACATATTCCTCTCCTGCCATTGGCAACCACTTTGTCCAAAGCTTTTAAATAAATCTCGGTCTTACCACTGCCCGTGACTCCAAAAAGCAGAAATACCAATGGGTCACTATTATCTCTGCTATCCCAATCTGCCTCCATTTGTTCCCACGCGGTTCGTTGAGAGGAGGCGAGAACAGGAGGCAAAACAGCAGTAGTTTTTAGGTGGGACAATGGATCACGCCTGACATTGACCATCTCAATAGAAAGAATTTGACGTCTTTCCATAGCCCGAATAGTACCTAAAGAGCAGTTGAGTGACTTTTTCAGTTCTTCCAAGGAGATAGCACATGTCTGTTGAAGAAGAAATTCTAACACGGCTAATTGTTTGGGTGCCCTAGCATGGCTCAACCGGTATAGTTCAGTTTCAGCTTTATCCTTGCTGACTACTAAGCTAACATAAGCTAACTGCTTGGGGCCTGTACCGATTTGAGGAATCTTATAGTCCCTCTTAATCAAGTGATAGCTGAGAAGCTGTTCACTCAGCCGTTGTGCATCGTTATTTCCAAATTCCACTCCGAGTTTTTTTGAGCTTACCCTTCCTCTCTGCGTTATGAACTGCAGGAGCTTATTCTGTTCAGGGGTCAGCGAAGTCATATCTGGTACAGACTCCACAGCCTGGAAATAATCGATTGACTTACGACTGAATGCGGGGGGTAACATCAATGCAAGGGCATTATATAGAGAGGAGAGGTAATATTGGCTTATCCACCTGGCGAGCTCTATCTGCCAGGGTAAAAGTAACGGATGGCCGTTAATACACTGGGCTATCTCTTTAGTTGTTTCAACTGATGGCTGATTGTTTTGCTGAACAACAATGCCCTGGACAACACGAGAACCAAAGGGCACCCATACTGCAAAACCAATCCCAACTTCCATATGAGGGGGGATGGTATAGCAAAAAGTGGAACGACTCCCAGGGGAGTTTACCGCTACCTCGGCATATCGCATTCAAGATTCTTACGGAGCTTATTTTACTGTTTCTATTGTTTCTACTGCGGGTATTACTTCTATTACTTCGGAGATTACTTCCTCAACCGGTGGCGCAGATTGCGTTTTCACTTTCTCTGGCCTTTCCTTAAGTCGAGTTTGTTTTGTACTAAGCTGTCGCATGTAGTAGAGCTTGGCTCGCCGTACTTTACCCCGCCGAAGTACTTCAACACTTTGAATCAAAGGGGATTGAAAAGAAAAGGTGCGCTCCACCCCAATT